>OMWF01000261.1 GCA_900314665.1 uncultured Actinomycetes bacterium | reverse complement strand
TGCGGGGTGAGGCTGATCTCTGGGACCAGGATGACGGCGCCGCCCCCGCCGTCGAGCACGCGACGGACGGCGCGCAGGTAGACCTCGGTCTTCCCCGACCCGGTCACCCCGTCTATGAGCACGGCTGAGCCGTCGGCCCGGCCGACCGCCTGGTTGATGGCTACAAGCGCGCGTCGCTGCCCCTCGGTCAGGCTCAGGTCCTCCCCGGTGGCCGGCGGCAGCGGCTCGCGCCCGCGCACCCGTCGCCGGGTCTCGATCGACACCACGCCTTTGGAGGCGAGCGCCTTGAGCGGGGCGTCGACCGAGGTGCCGCAGAGGGCGGCGAGCTCCCCCACCCTCAGCTCGCCGGCGGCAAGGGCGTCGATGACCGCCTGCTGGCGCACGGCCCGCCCTGACGGGACATAGCCGGCGGCCTTCTCGGTGAGGCGCGCCCAGCGCTCGTCGACGCTTGCGGTCCGGCGTGCCGTCACCTCCCAGCGGACGCTGCCGTCGGGCTCGACGCGGCGCACGGCCTTGGGCGCCGGCCCGGGAGGCGTGAGCAGGTGGACGGCGTCGGAGAGTGGCGCCACGTACTCGTGCGCCACCCAGAAGGCGAGGTGGGCCGCCTGCTCGTCAAAGAAGGGCCCGCCGAGCAGCGCCTCGATGGACTTGAGCCGCTGCTCGGCGACCTCGGCGACATCCGAGAGGGAGACCACGTATCCAACCGCCGGCCGATGGTTGAAGTCGACCAGCACCGCGCAGCCAACCTGCACCTCACCCGCCAGCTCGGGGGGCACGGCATAGTCGAACGCGCGCTCGAAGGCGCGCGTTGCGACATCTATCACCACTTGTGCGACGCGGGACTCTCCCATCACTTGATCTGCTCGGCCCGCTGCGCGCGGGCACGGTTGTGGTTGATCAGGCAGCCGTCGAGGATGATCTGGCGCTCCTCGTCGGTGAGCTCGGGCATCGTGAGCTCGAAGCGCCGCACCATGGGCGTCTGGCGGGCGCGTCCCTGATGGTCGTTGAACTGCACCGCATAGGCCTGGATGGTGGGGGCTCCCTCCTGCAGGGCGCGGCGGATGCCGGGAATCGCGATCACGTCGTTGAGCGCGAAGGGCGGGTTGCCGTCCAGCGTGAACGGCACCATGCCCCAGTTGATGAGGTTGGAGCGGTAGCGCTTGGTGGCGTACTCGCGGGCGATGTTGGCCCAGCCCCCCAGCACCTTCTGGCAGCTGGCGGCCTGCTCGCGGGCCGACCCGTCGCCGGGCTTGCGGGCATAGACCACGCTTCCGATGGCGTACCGGGTAAACGACATCGAGTCCTCGAGCGCCGGGTCGCTCTCGCAGAGGGCCGTGATGGCCCGTCCCAGCCAGGGATGGGCCGACCCCAGCTGGCGCTGGCCGTCGGCGATGTCTCCCTCGGCGATGAGCTCCGCGCGCTGGGCCTCCGCCTGCTGGATGACCTTGGTGCGCGAGACGTACTCCGGGTCGCGGCGGGAGAGCGTGAACTCGGCCAGGCGCAGCGGGTTGGAGCGGTACGAGGAGGTCTCGCCCGAGGGGATGAGCTCGTCGGTGGTGGTGACGTCGTCCTCGATGAGCGACGCCACGCGCAGCAGGAGGTTCTCGGGCAGCTGCTGCATCTTGGGCCAGTCGGTGATGTTGGGGCCGATGACCAGCTCGCAGTCTGGCTCGGGCCGGCCGTAGCCGTTGTAGACGCGGGTGCGGTAGGGCTCTTCGTCAAAGTGGTACGGGGGCTTGGTGAAGCTCGGCTCAAGGTCGGTGGCCGCGGTGATGCGGCCGCCGTTGGCCGCGGAGGCGGCGATGGAGCGGGCGTCCATGAGCGCCACGCACGCCACCTGCCCCTCGCCGGGACGGGCGCCCTCGCGGTTGGGGAAGTTGCGGGTGGCGTGGCGCAGCGAGAAGCCCCTGTTGGCGGGGACGTCTCCGGCGCCGAAGCATGGCCCGCAGAAGGCGGTGCGGATGACGGCGCCGTTCTCGGCCAGCGAAGCCAGGGTGCCGTTCTTGGCCAGCTCGATCCAGGCCGGCTGGCTGGCGGGGTAGACGGAGAGCGAGAAGGGGCCATCGCCGATGCCGGCGCCGTCGCGCAGGATGTCGGCGGCGTCCACCACCGAGTCGTAGGTCCCTCCCGCGCAGCCGCCGATGAAGCCCTGGGTGGCGTAGAGGCCGCCGTCGCGGACGCGGTCCGCGAGGCCCAGGGCGCCCAGCTCGACGCCCAGCTGGTCGGCCGCGCGCTTCTCGGTGAGGGCGATGACGTCGTCGAGGTTCTCGTTGAGCTCGTGGATGGTGTAGGCGTTGCTCGGATGGAAGGGCATGGAGATCATGCTCTCCACCTTGGAGAGGTCGATCTTGACCACGCCGTCGTAGTAGGCGTCCTGGCCGGGAGCGAGCGGCCGGTACTCGTCCGCGCGACCGTGCATGGCGAGATAGGAGCGGGTCTCGTCGTCGGTGCACCAGATGGAGCTCAGGCAAGTGGTCTCAGTGGTCATCACGTCGATGCCGTTGCGGAACTCCTGGTTCAAGCGGGCGATGCCGGGGCCCATGAACTCGAGCACCTTGTTCTTGACGAAGCTGGACGAGAAGACCGCGCCCACCAGGGCCAGCGCCACGTCGTGGGGGCCGATTCCGGGGCGCGGCTCGCCCTCCAGCCAGACCGCGATGACGCCCGGGCGCTTGATGTCGTAGGTGTCTCCCAGCAGCTGCTTGACCAGCTCTCCTCCGCCCTCGCCGAAGGCCATCGTGCCCAAGGCGCCGTAGCGGGTGTGCGAGTCGGAGCCGATGATCATCTTGCCGCAGCCGGCGAAGCGCTCGCGCATGAAGGCGTGGATGACCGCCATGTGCGCGGGGACGAAGATGCCGCCGTAGCGCCGCGCCGCCGACAAGCCGAAGAGGTGGTCGTCCTCGTTGATCGTGCCGCCCACGGCGCAGAGGCTGTTGTGGCAGTTGGTAAGAACGTAGGGCAGCGGGAACTCGGTCAGGCCGGACGCGCGGGCGGTCTGGATGATGCCCACGTAGGTGATGTCGTGGCTGGCGATGGCGTCGGCCTTGAGGCGCAGGTCGTCCATGGAACCGGAGGTGTTGTGGCCCTTGAGGACCGAGTAGGCGATGGTGCGCTGCGCGCCCTCCTCGGGGCGTGCGGAGATGCCCGCGCCCGCAAGCTTCTCAGGTCCGTCATCGTCGATGACGAGCTGACCGTCGTGGTAGAACGCACCATGGTCGATGCAAGTGATCATATCGGTCCCCTTATGAAGTCTCGTAAGCCGGTTCAGGGCACGCGCCATAGGCCTTCACGCTAGCACAAGCACCCGCCCCGCGCGTCCCAGGACGGAGGGCGGGCGTTGCGGATGGCGTCCATCGGACGCCGCCCACCAGAGCATGCCGACGGCCCGGCACAGGTCGCGCCCCGCCGCCGCAAAACGCCCCGGGCAGCCGCTGCCGAACGCCCCGTCCCGCCGCCATACGTCCCGCGCAACCTCTGCCGAACGCCCCGTTCCGCCGCCGGCGCAGGCCTCTGTTCTCGATGGGAACTTGAGCCGGATCCTTCGAGTTACCGGTATAGTTTCTTCTCGGCATTGCAGGGACGGGCAAGCGAAGGGGGCGCAGTGACGGACTCGCGCACAGAGGCGTCGGCCGAGAAGCCCACGCCGTCGCGCCGCTCGACGCTCGTCGCCAGCGGGGTGATGGCGGCGCTCTTCTGCATCTCCTTTGACATCGCCCGCCACAACGACCTCATCACCGGCGCGGTAGCCCCCGCCCAGCCGCTCGACCTGCTGGTGATTCCAGCCATCCTCGGCGTGTGGTGTATCGCCTATCGGCTGATCGCCCTCATCGACAGACGCTTTGTGCGACGCGGCCCCCGCCCGCTCTCCGTCCGGGCCAAGGTCGCCACCTGTGCCGCTCTGCTCGCCGTCTGGGGCTGCTACCTGGTCGTGTTCTGTCCGGGGTTCATCTACTTCGACACCATGAACAGCTACTGGCAGTTCACCGGCCAGATCGCCTACTCAAACTACCACCCGGTGCTCTACACGGCCCTGGTGGGGCTGCTCGCCTCGCTTCCCTACCCCCAGGGACTGCCCTGGACCTTCATGTTCTTCTGGCTCGGGGTGATGCAGGCGGTGGTCCTCGCCCTCATCTGGACCCACTGCATATCCTGGCTGGCCGCGCGCGGTGCGCCTCGCTGGCTCATCGTCTTCACCTTTTTGTTCCTACTCGCCAACCCCGTGGTGCCGCTCTTTGTGATTCTGCTCACCAGCGACGCGCTCTTCTCCGGGCTGGTAGTTCTCCTCATCCCCATCGTCTACGACCTGGTGCATCTGCCGGAAAGGTCTGTGCGCCTCGGAGACCTGATGCCGTTTCTGGCGGTCTCCGTCGGCATCTGCTTCATGCGCAACAACGGCGTCTACGTGGTTCTCTTCACGCTTTTCTGCCTGCTGTTCTTCTTCAAGCGGGGAAAGCGCGCCATCATCGGCGCCGGAGTGGGGGTGGCAGTCTTCTGGGCGTTTGTGCTCAACGTGGCCTATCCTGCCGCCGGCATCGCCGAGGTCCCCTTTGCGGAGGCCGTGGGCATCCCCCTGCAGCAGGTGGGAGCCACCCTGGCCGACGGCGAGGGACGGGTCACCGACGAGCAGATGCGCTTCATGTCCAACATCGAGACCACCGACCGCCTGCGGCACACCTGGAACCCCGCCACCGCCGACGGCATCAAGTACGACCTCGGCTTCAACGACGCCTATCTGAACGAGCACAAGGTCGAGTTCATCAAGCACTGGTTTGCCATCGGTGCCGAGAACCCCAAGATCTACCTCAAAGCCTACCTGATGGAGACCCAGGGCTGGTGGGACGTGGGCGTCTACCGCTGGGTACGCATCGGCGCCGGAGGCTGGACCTGGGCGCCCGCGTACAACGTGATCGACATCGACCTTCTCGGCGATGCCACCGGATTGCCGGTCCGGGCAACCGCCGATGCCATCCTTTCAGAGGAGCACCTGGAGTGGGTGCCGTTTGCCAACGCCGCCGGCAACGTCTGGTGCGTGGCCCTCGCCATCGTAATCTTGCTGAGGGGAAGGCGGGAGCAGCGCCCGGGGGCGCTCGCCCTGGCGCCTCTGGTGGGAATCTGGATCACCCTGATGATCGCCTCGCCCATCTTCTGCGAGTTCCGCTACGTCTTCGCGCTCTGTCTCTCCTGGCC
>OMWF01000262.1 GCA_900314665.1 uncultured Actinomycetes bacterium | reverse complement strand
ATGTTGGCACGTATTCAATATTTGTTGTACCAAAGCACAGAAACAACTTCATCACTGCCATTTCAAAGTTAACGTTACGGGAGGAAACTGTGCTGCCTTGATGAATACATGCATGGTTCTTTAAGGTTCGTAAGATTTGTGTTGGTCTAAGGAACAATCGCAATTGAATTGAAGTAGCACGGTATTTAGGCAAACGAACCGCTCGTTGGGTAAAAATGAGCGATGATAGACTCAATCAATTAGTCATAGGCACAATGCAAGATTGTTGGACATGGATATTTTATGGACTCGCTTAGACGGGACCGCACGAGCGATTCTCTCGAGAAAGGAGTACGCGAGCCCATCTCGCGGAAGTCCATTATGGCAAAGAAAGAAAACAACTGGATACCCAACTTGGGCGCTAAGGGTTGGGGCATCACGTTCGTCTGCATCCTCTTCTACCTGTTCTACGGATTCTGGAACGGCGCTTCCAACACGCTCTTTGGTATTTACGAGGGCATGTTTGGTTGGACTCAGGCTCAGATTGCTGGCGTCATTAGCGCCGGCGGCTGGGTCTCCCTGATCGCCATCGTGGTGTTTGGCGCGCTCGGCAAGAAGGTCGGCGCCAAGACCACCTCGGTTATCGGCCTGGTCGGGACTTTCATCTCCTGCGCGATTATCGCTCTCGCCACCAACTTTGCGATGTTCTCCGTGGGCGTCATCCTCTTCTTTGTGACCATGGTCGCCTACGGTGTGATTGGCGTGGGCACGCTGGGCTCCGCCTGGTTCCCCCACAAGAAGGGCGTGTTCATGGGCTTCGCGACCATGGGCTTGACCATCTGCTCGGCAACCATCAACCCCATCATCCTGGGCTTTGCAGGTGGCCCTGGCATCTCCGCCTTCTGGTGGTTTGTGGGTATCCTGGCCCTGGTCATCGCCGTCATCGTCCTCGCCTTTGTCAAGAACAACCCTGAGGAGGCCGGAGCCTATCCCGATAACGACCGCAGCATCACGAGCGAGCAGCTCGATGCCGAGTTCAAGGCCGCGCAAGAGTACAAGAAGAACTCTCCTTGGACCGTCGGCCGTGTCCTCAAGACCCCACAGACCTGGTTCATCGGCATCGGCTGGGGCCTGCCCATGCTCGTCGGTGCCGGTTCGATCGCCATTCTCGTCCCCACGCTGATCGCTAACGGCCACGATCCCCTGTTTGGTGTCGTCCTGCTCTCCTCGATGTGGCCCGTCGGCCTTCTCGGCCACTATCTGATCGGCGTCATCGACCAGTACATCGGAACCAAGAAGACCACCTTTGTCGTCAATGCCGTTGTTCTTATCGCTTGCCTGATGCTCTGGCTCGGCGGCGGCGCCACCGTTCCCGCCGCCGTTGCTGCCGGCCTTCTGATGTTTGGCCTCTCCGGCTGCGCAAACGTCTGCATGTCCATGACCACCACCGTCTTTGGTCGCCAGGACTTTGAGACGGCGTGGGCGCCCATCCAGGTCATCTACAACATCTTCAACTACGCCGGCGTCACTGTGATGACCCTCTTTGGCGTGGCCCTGGGCATGAGCCACGGCATGGCCGGCGGCGCCATCCTCTGCGCTCTCGCCTTCATCCCCATCGCCCTCTGCAGCTCCAAGCAGATCGGCAGCCAGCTCTCCTCTGAGAAGGCAGAAGCCTAGTCAATTTGGGACTGTGGCACAATGACACGTCTGCTTGAGCATCTATAGTGTTCACAGCAGCAACCAAGGCGGGCCCGAGCCGATGGTGGCGCGGGCCCGCTCCCTCTCCAACTGAAAGGTGGTTTTTCTATGTCCATCCGTGATGAGGTCGTCGAGATTCTGGCCAACAAGGCCGCCGTCATGACCCAGCGTCCTGCCAGCGATTTCAATGCTGACACCCAGTTTGATGCCGACCTGCACCTTAAGTCGGTCCAGTACGTCCAGATGAGCGCTGCTCTTGAGGACGAGTATGAGGTTGAGGTCCCCTACATGGACTTCCGCAAGATGAAGACCTTTGGCGACGCAGCTGCCTTTATCGCCGAGCAGTTTGGCGAGTGAGTCGCGTCTTACACGCAAAAGCGCACCTCAAACCAGTGTATATAGAGAGGCCGGCCCCATGGGGTTCCGGCCTCTCTTGCTGTGCGGCTACGATTCTTTACGAGTCGAGCGTTCGATGTCTGTCGGTCTCCAGCACAAGGTTCTTAAAGCGGCCAAAATGCTCGAGGAGCTTGAAGCTCAACATGATTTGGAGCGCTACGTCGCCGTATTTGAAGTCGTAGTGCATGAACTCTTTGGCTTTGTTGAGTCTGAAATAGAGCGTGTTCTTGTGAATGTTCAGCTCTTTGCACACGTCAAGGGGGTGTTCCGGGTCTTTGAGGTATGCGTAGAGGGTGTACGCCAGGTGCGTGCCCTTGCGCTGGTCCTCCTCGATGAGGGCTACCAGGGGCGGATAGAGGTACATGGTGTAATCCACGTCAGGAGCCAGATGGGCCAGCATGTTGTCTAGGCGATACCGGTTGTAAGGAAAAACGTTCTTCTCGCGGTGCAGCGTGCGCCCCACGCGGACGGCGGCTATGGTCTGCTCGTAGCACTCCTTGGCGCGCGCCATGTTGGTAAAGGCGCTGCTGATGCCCACGCGCACGGAGGTGTGGCTGAGGACCGAGTCCTTGATCATCCCGTTGATGCGCTGCTCCAGCGATGTGGTGCTTAAGAACTCGTCGGAGCTCGACAAGAACACGATGTTGCCCTCATCGATGAAGAAGATCGCGTTGGGCAGCCCCTTTTGGATGCGCGAGGCGATGACCTGCACCTCGCGCAGGGTGAACGACTCCTCATTCATGCGGTAGTGGATGATGTACTTGTAATGCTTGAGGTCGTAACCGGCCACCTTGAAACGCATGCGGACGTCTTCGGGGCCAAGCTGCGAGCCCCTGTCCCCGTGGACAAAGCCTGAGAGCAGATGGGTGTAAAAGGAGCCCTTGTTCTCCAGCCAGTAGTCGTTTTTCTGGAACTCCATGCTGAGCGTTGCCGCGATGGTGGGGAGAAAGGGGGTGCGCGTGCGTGGCAGCGGCCCGCCGACCGTGAAGAAGCTGAGGTTGCCTACCAGCATGTTTCCGATGTAGATAGGCGCGGCGTTGTTGTAGATCATCTGTCCGGTCTTGCTGCGCTGTCCGGTGGCAAACGGCGCGGTGCGGGTGAGGGAGCCGACGGGGCGCATGACGCCGGTACGGCGCAGCGTTTCCTGGATGTCGGGGGCCACGCGGCCCTCGTCAAACTCAGTGATGAGCTTGTCGCTGAGGTCGGCAAAGTGCCCCGCCACCGCTATGAAGTTAAATGACTCGTCAGCCAGCGAGACGGGCACCCCATAAACCTTAGAGATAAACGCCACCTCGTCTTGGATGCTCGAACTTGATGAGGTCAGGCGCATCAGCTGTCTGACACCTTGGTCGATGCCGCGGACCGTCTTGAACTCTTCCTCAAGCCCATCAAAGCACTGGTCAAAGTCTGGCTTGCTGTCAAAGCGACCGACATTGCAGGCAGATTGGATATCAAGGGGTTGGCTGGGGCCAGAGGTGAGCAGGATAAAGGCCACGTGGCGAGCGTTGGCGTCGGCAGCCAGAAAATCCTCCGCCGTGGCAAAGTAGACGGTCCCTTCGACCAGGTTCATCCCTGGATAGTACTGGGAGAGCGTGGTGTATTCGCAGGTGGCATCCGCTATCACCACATGCCGCATGGCGTCAAAGCAGCTGAGGCTCGTCATATCCGACCAAATCATGGGGCAGGTCTCCTCTCGCTTAAAACCGGGAGGCGATCCCGCCCCTTGGCTGGCAAGGCACGGGATCGCTCGAGGCGGCTTTCATTGTATGACAGCCCAACGCTCGTAAATATGCTTTCTGAGGGAGAGAACGGCGCTTTCTGCAACAATCAGCAAACAATTTCATGAGATACCGTAGTGCGTAACGGGATGATGTCCGGATAAACCCCTACGCTGGACGGCGCTGCTCCCAGCAAACATGCGGTACATGGTTGAGAATAACTGGACCAGCGCCCAATGATAAAAAGCCCTCATCCCTCTACTCTCAAACCACTGAGATTGTGAGCGCTGCTCTCACGGCTACCGCGTCTAAGCAACCGGTATCAGGCATGAGGATTTTGATGGAAGGATCTGACCTATGGCACAGCTGATTGAGAAGCTGATAGAAGAGGCTAAGAAGGACCCCAAGCGCGTGGCGCTGCCCGAGTGCGAGGCCGAGAACACTCTGCTTGCCGCTCGCAAGCTGCTTGACGAGGGCATCGGCACGCCGGTGCTGGTCAATGACCCGGCAGTAATCAAGGAGACGGCCGAGAAGACCGGCGTTTCCACCGAGGGCATGGAGAT
>OMWF01000263.1 GCA_900314665.1 uncultured Actinomycetes bacterium | reverse complement strand
GGGCTTTAGCCTCAAGCGCGCGTTCCCGATGTTCATCCTCTACTTCGTGCTGGCCAGCGTGGTCACCACCGTGGCCACCGCCGCCGGTGTTCCGGCCTCGGCCTTCACCCCGCTGCAGACCCTCTCCAAGTACCTTATCGTGCTTGCCATGGTGGCCATCGGTCTCAACACCAACATCGTGAAGCTGGTCAAGACCGGCGCCAAGCCCATCGGCCTGGGGTTCACCTGCTGGGTCGCCATCATCGCCGTGAGCCTGGTCTCCCAGAAGCTCTTGGGCATCTGGTAGCGGCGCCGGCATCGGAGCATCTGCTACCGCCACATTTGATATCCGCCGTCTTGGGGGCCTGCCGAGCAAGCAGGCCCCCATCGTTTTGCCCTGGGTCTGCGAGCCACGTCTCGATCGGAGGGTTGCCTCGGCTGATTGGGAGAACCGGACGCCCCTCTTGAAAGATGATGTTGAAACCTCTGCAACGAGGTGTTGGGGGCGTTCGGCCGCGGCAGTTGAAACAATAGCAGCAGCGTCAAGAGCTGATGCGTGTAGGGGACTAAGGGACGGGAATCCCGGTTGTCGCTAAGCACCTGAAAGAAACCAAGAGGCGGCAAGCAAGGTCTAATGCGGGGTCACCGCCTGTCATGGCGGTGCGTGGATGCAGTCTATTTTCAAAAGGGGGATCAATGGCTTCAATTGCTCAGTTTGGCGTGCAGGATCGGCAGTTGACGGACAAGGAGCGGTGGCTCAGCTTCTTTGTGCTCTTCCTGTTTGCCTTTGTCGCGGCTTTCAACCTGTTCAAGGCCGCTCCGGCACTGCAGTTCATCGGTTTGGACTTTGGCCTCGATGCCAGCGGCATCGGCTACATCATGTCCGCCTATTCCATCTCCGTCGTGGTACTTGCGTACCCGGGCATGATCATCATGCAGAAAGTGGGCGTTAAGACGTCCATCGTCGGCGCCTCGATCATCATGCTCATCGGCACGCTTTGCGGCACGGTATCCACTTCCAGCGCGTTCTTTATGTTCTCCCGCATTATTGAGGGCGCAGCTTACGGTGCCATGCACGTCATGTGCCCCAACGTCATGCCGCGTCTGTTCCCGCAGGCCAAGCAGGGCCTTGCCATGGGCATCTTCTCGCAGTGCGTGCCGGTGGGCACCATCATCGCCTTCTTCGCCGCCCCGGCCATCTTTAACGCTGCTGGTTGGCGTGCCATCTGGACCGTCTCTATCGTGCTCGAGGCGATCACCGTGGTCTGCGCCCTGGCGTTCCTCAAGATGCCCAAAATCAACGAGAACGAGCTCATCGGTTCCGATCCCACCAAGCGCCGCGTGGCCGGCAAGAACTTCATGCTTCCTGCCATGCTGACCGCTGTGGTGTTCTTTGCCTGGACCTATTGCTATGTGGGCAACATCAACTCGTTGTACCCCACGTTTCTGCAGAACGAGAAGGGCCTCTCGGTCTTCATGTCCTCCATGCTGCCCAACGTAACCGCCATGATCTCCATCCCCACCGGTATCTTTTTTGGCGCCTTGGCTCAGTCAAAGAAGTGCAGTAAGGAACTTACCTGCTGGTCCTACATCATCTTTGGTGTAACGCTCTTCTTCATGGCCTTCACGCAGGGCAGCGACATAATCGGACCGTGGGTCTTCTGCTGCATCCTGGGTGTGCTCGGCGGCATCATTCCTTCGACCACGCGCATCATCATCCCGTTGCTGTGCCCTGACATCAAGAAGACCGACTTGGGGCTCACCACAATGTCGTTCTTCGCTGGCGCCGGCCAGTGCGTGGGCTCCGTCGTGGCCGCCGGTCTGGTGGCGCAGGCGGGGTGGCAGTTCAACGCCCACCTCATCCTGGCTCCGATGGCCATCATCGCGGGCGTGCTGATCCTTGTGTTTGTCAAGAATGACCGTCAGATCTACCAGATTCGAGCGCAGGAGGAGGCCGGGGCCGATGCGGCAGCTGCTTCCAACCGCTAATACAGAATCGTAACGACAGGCGCGCCGGCGGACACAACCTCGGCGCGCTTGCTATATGGGGCTTCAATCGCAGGGGGCGCTTTATGGCCGCAATCGCAACGTTTGGCGTGCAAGACCGACAACTTACCGACAGGGAGCGCTGGCTGTGCTTCAGCGTCCTGTTCTTCTTCAGCTTCACCGCGGCGTTCAACCTTTTCAAAGCCTCACCAGCCATCACGTACATCGGCGCCGACTTGGGCATAAGCGACGCAAACATCGGCTACATCATGTCCTTCTACTCAATCGCCGTGTTGGTGTTTGCCTATCCGGGCATGCTCTTCATGCAGCGTATCGGCGTCAAGGCGTCGGTGCTCATCACCTCGGCGCTGATGCTTGCCGGGTCGACCCTTGGGTTGGTGGCGACTACGGCTGGCGTGTTCCTTGCCTCGCGCGCGATAGAGGGCTGCGCCTACGGCATGATGTGCGTGGTCTGCCCCAACATCATGCCGCGACTGTTTCCGCTCAATAAGCAGGGCCTGGTGATGGGCATCTGGTCGCAGTGCGTGCCGGTGGGCACCATCATCGCCTTCTTCGCCGCCCCGGTGGTCTTCAATGCGGTGGGCTGGCGTCCCATCTGGTTCATCTCGATCGTCATGGAGTTCGTTGCCATCATCGGTATCCTAGCCCTGGTCAAGATGCCAAAGATTCCCGAGAACGAGCTGATCGACAGCGACCCCGCCAAGCGCAAGAAGCCTGGCCGCAACTACATATTTGCTGCGGTGCTGATGGCGGTTGTGTTCTCGGTCTGGGTTTATGACTACGTGGTGAACGTCAACACGCTGTATCCGACGTTTCTCCAGCAGGCCAAGGGGCTCTCGATATTTGCCTCCTCGATGCTTCCCAACGTGACGGCGTTCATCTCAATCCCCCTCGGCATCATCGCCGGCGTGGTCACCGAGAAGCTCAACTGTCGCAAGACGGCGGTGATTGCGGGCTATCTGTTGCTCGCGGTCATCATGTTCTTCTGTGCCTACACGCCAGGCGATGACATGATCGGCCCCTGGGTCTTCAGCATCTTGCTCGGGTTCTGCCAGGGCTGCTGCGTCACGTGCACGAGGGCCGGCATCCCGGTGCTGGCGCCGGAGCCCAAGAAGACCGATCTGGCTTTGGCGACGATGTCGTTCTTCACCGGCGTTGCCATGTGCCTGGGCGGAGTTGCCTCCAACTCAGTGGTCGCCATCGGTTGGATCGCCAATGGGCGCTACATTCTGGCTCCGGCAGCGCTTGCGGCGGCCGTCTTGGTGCTGGCGTTTGTCAAGTCAGATCGCAAGGTGGCTGCCATCCGCAGGGAGGAGGCCTCACAAGGGGACTCCGAGACGCGCGCCGCAGGTACCAGCCAGGTCTCTCGCGCGCATGTTTAGCTTGCTACGACGGTAGGCTCAAGCGTCATAGGGACGGCATTGCGGACGGTGGCGGGGAGTGGGCGGATGTCCGACCCTGCCACCGGTTGTTTGAGCCGCGCTTACGCCCTCGCCCCTGCGCCGGGTGTGCTCGTGGTCCGCGGCAGCAGGGCTTATCATGGGGGCGTTCGGAGTGGCATCCGGCGGATTGCGAGGGGGCCGGGGACGGTGCAGACGGATTATCTCAAGTACTTCATCGACGTGGCCAAGCTGGGCTCACTCACGGCAGCGGCCGAGAAGAACTTCATGACCCCGCAAGGTATGAGCCGCTCCATCTCGGCTTTGGAATCCCAACTTGGATGCAAGCTCTTTGACCGCTCCCGCAACAAGATCTCGCTCACCTACATCGGATCCGAGCTGCTCGGCAGCGTGGAGTCCATGATCTCCGACGAGCGTCAGCTGCGTACCCGCCTCTACGACCTGCAGAAGAGCGTGGAGGAGAGCTCGGCCAAGACCGTGATCGGATACGTCAGCCCCATCGCCTTTGACACGCCGCTGCTCTACCCCGTCGACATCAGATCCGACGCGGTCAACAACAGGATTCATTTCTTCCAGCGGCCCACCGGTCAGGTGGTCGAGTCCCTGGTGAAGGCCGCCCGAGAACCGCAGGCAGACGCCGTGACCATCGGAGCGCTCGGGCTGTACGAGTGCTTTCCCGAGGAGAACGCCGAGATGGTTGAGCGTCTGAAAGAAGCGGGGTACGAGTACCGCCCCATCGTGCAGATGTGCGACTTTGTGCTCGTGTCGTCGCGCTCGCCCCTGGCGCGCAAGAAGAGTCTCACCAGGGCGGATATCTGCTCACAGCCGCTGGCGGTGAGCTCGCAGGGGGACATGGAACGCACGATTGAGCATCTGTACGGCACCGATCAGATCTTTGTCTCCACCGCCAACAGCGAATTCAGGACGCATCTCTGCCAGTCGGACGAGGCCATCTCGTTCATCCCCGGCATCAGCCTCGTGTACGGCACGCCCGAGGGGACCGTAGCCATCCCCATGGCCACCCCGTATCTCATCGAGATCGGCTTCGTCGCCGAGCCAGAGGTCTTTGAGATGCCCTTCTCGGTCGAGGGCTATCGCAAGATCCGCGACTTCTATGGGCCAAGGCAGGGAAGCGGCGCCGTCAAGCTGGTCGCCGAGAAGGCAGACAGCATCGTAAGGCTGGGGTAGGCCTCGCGCTTGGCGTCGGAATCGGACGGCAGCCGCCGCAGTCGCCCCGCCCTCGCCTTGCCGGCCCAGAACGGAGCCCTCGCACTCGTCTTCTACACAATGTTGCAGGCGCCTTCAGGTGGTGTTGGGGCCGTTGCGCCCTGGCGCCTGAGATACTTGAAGCACAAAGGCGGGCAAACCCGGGCATACATCCGCCTCGAGTTCCTTCGGCAATCGTGATGGAGCACGTCTCTCCAGCACAGGTACGAGACGTTGAGAGATTTCTCAGAAAAACGAGAAGGGGGCACCATGCTCACTAAGAAAGAGAACCTCATCCAGACCATGACCGGCGGCAGCCCCGATCGGTTTGTCAACCAGTACGAATTTCTGCACCTCCTCATGAGCACGCCAATCGGCGATCTTATCGGCAACCCCAATCCTGGCGAGGGCCGCAAGGTCAACGCTTGGGGCGTTACCATGGAATGGGCCCCGGGTCAGCCCGGCATGTTCCCTCCCAACACCCCCGATTTGGTGGTGATCAAGGACCTCGAGGATTGGAAGGACTACGTCCACTACCCTGAGATCGAGAAGATCCCGGAGGCCGCCTGGGAGCCGTATATCGAGGAGTGCGAGAAGGTCGACAAGAGCGAGCAGTACGTGACCTACTTCCGCACCGGCGGCCTCTTTGAGCAGAGCCACCACCTGGGCGAGATCTCAAACATCTGCATGGGCTTCTACGAGTACCCCGACGAGATGCACGAGCTCTACAAGTGGCTGCTCGACTTTGAGATGCGCGACGCCGAGATGGTGTGCAGCCACCTGCACCCGGACGCCGTCTTTCACCACGACGACTGGGGCAGCCAGCTCTCCACGTTCATGAGCCCGGACATGTTTGCCGAGTTCTTCCTCGAGCCCTACCAGGAGCTTTACAAATACTACCGCGAGCTGGGCGTGGAGCTCATAATCCACCACTCCGACTCCTACGCCGCCACCCTGGTGCCGTACATGATCGAGATGGGCATCGACATCTGGCAGGGCGCCATGAGTTCCAACAACGTGCCCGAGCTGGTCAAGAAGTACGGCAAGGACATCACCATCATGGGCGGCATCGACACGGCCCTCATCGACAACGACCACTATACCCGCGAGAAGGACGCCGAGGTCGTGAAGGAAGTCTGCGACGCCTGCGGGCCGCTCTACTTCATCCCCTGCTCCACGGCGGGCGACGACATCTCGACCTTCCCGGGGGCCAAGGAGATGCTCTCCGAGGAGATCGCCAAGTACAGCGAGGTCTACTTCAAGGAGCACGGGCTTTCCAAGCAGGAGGCGTAAGACAGGTGGGGATGCCGCCTGCTGCGGCGGGTCGGGTGTGCTGTGACCGCGTCGCAGGAGGCGGCTCAAGCAGGTTAGGTTGGGCAGAAGCCGCGTCTGGGGTCTGACATCGGCTGTGGGAGGAACAACGCATGAAGATCGCCGACAAGACAGTCGTGCACAATCTGGGGCTGGAGTCCTTTGGCGGAGGGGCCAACATCGTCTCCGCCGATGTCAAGGATGGCAAGATCGTCCGCATCCATCCGGTGCATTTTGATCAGGACTACACCAAGGAGGACCTCAACTACTGGACCCTCGAAGGCCGAAACGGCGTACCCTTTGAGCCGGGCATGAAGTCTCTGACCCCTCCGTTTCCGCTGGTGTACAAGCGGCGCACCTATTCCAAGAACCGCATCCCGTATCCCTTGAAGCGCGTCGATTGGGATCCGAATGGCGAGCGCCATCCCGAGAACCGCGGCACGAGCAAGTACGAGCGCATCAGCTGGGACGAGGCAACGGCTCTCATCGCCGCCGAGATTAAGCGCGTGCAGGAGACGTACGGCGTCCACTCCATCCTCTGCCAGGGAGACGGCCACGGCGAGTCCAAGGCGGTGCACACCCCGCACGGCTGCATGACGCGGCTGCTGGACCTCACGGGCGGATACGTGGCGCAGGCGCGCAACCCCGACAGCTGGGAGGGCTGGTACTGGGGGGCCAAGCACGTCTGGGGCATGGACCCGGTAGGCCAGAACACGCACTCCACCGGCACGGCTCAGGATATTGCGCAGCACGCCGACGCGGTGCTGTACTGGGGCTGCGACCTGGAGACCAACTCCTGGGGATGGGGCGGCCAGCAGGCCTCCCGACTGGCGTACTGGTTTGACGCCTGCGGCGTGAAGCACATCCAGATCGCACCCGACTGCAACTATACGGCGGCGGTCCACGCCGACAAGTGGTTCCCCGTCTACCCCAACACCGATGCGGCCCTGCAGCTGGCCATCGCCTACGTGTGGATCACCGAGGGCACGTACGACAAGGACTACATCCAGACCCACGCGGACGGCTTTGACTGGTTCAGCTACTACGTGCTGGGCGATGAGGACGGCGTGCCCAAGACCCCCGAGTGGGCCGAGGACAAGTGCGGGATTCCGGCATACCGCATCAAGGCCCTGGCCCGCTATTGGGCCCGTCACAACGTCTCGATCGCCCACTGCAACGGCGGCTCCTACGTGCGCAGCGCCTTTAGCCACGAGCCGGCGCGCCTTGAGGTCTACCTGCTGGCGATGCAGGGCGTGGGCAAGCCGGGGCGCATCTCCATCAAATTCATCGAGTGGGTGCTCTTCGGCATGTCCTCGTGCAGCCCGCTGCCTACCTCCAAGGTCATCCCCAACACCTCTGCCTGCTACAACGGGCCGATGATTGGCGAGATGGACTGTTTTGTCCCCAAGTGCCTGGTCCACAAGGCGCTGCGGGGCGAGCATTTCAGCTGGTACGGCCGAGGAACCGCCTCCAACCCCCGCGAGGACCAGTTCGAGCGCTTCAGCTTCCCGCCCGAGGGCGAGGCGGGGGTCAAGATGCTGTGGAGCGACAATCCCGCCTTTACCACCAGCCTCAACGGCGGATACGAGTTCCAGGACGCGCTGCGCAGCAGCAACCTCGAGTTCTACCTGGTAGAGGCGCCCTGGTTCGAGGACGATGCCCGCTTTGCCGACATCGTGCTGCCCATCTGCACAAAGTTCGAGGTCAGCGACTTTGGCACCGACAACGACTCGGGCCAGTGGAGCGCGGTGACCTTTGAGCAGGCAGCTATCGACCATGTGGGCGAGGCCCTCTCTGACTGGGAGGCCGTCCAGGAGGTGGC
>OMWF01000270.1 GCA_900314665.1 uncultured Actinomycetes bacterium | reverse complement strand
TACCGATCAGGCAGTCAAACAGCTCTCCCCAGTGTACGACATTTCGGCTTAAATCCCGGTTAGTTCAAACAGTTGTTACCTGCTGCAGCTAAACGCCGGGGCGCTCGCTGTCAGCTCGACCGGCGCGATTCTCGCCAACCTCACTCTCAGGGAACGTCAGTCGCCCTCCACCGCCGCCTCCAACAGCGCCGTGAGCAGGGCGGGCAGGCTGATGCCTGCCACCTGGGCCGCCTGCGGGACAAACGCCTCGGGCGACAGCGCGGGGGCGGCATCGACCGCGAGCACCACCGGACGGGCCCCGTCCCACACCAGATGCACGCAGGAGAGCCCTTGACATCCATATGCGCAGTGCAGGCTGACCGCCGCCCGCTCAATCTCGGAGCGAATGGCCTCGGCCTCATCCGCATGAGGTGAGAGCAGCTCGGCGGGCACTGGAGCCCGACCGACCCTGCCTGCGACCGGCAAGGCGGCCTCCCCGTCCCCGGCAGCGGAGCGCACCTCAACCGGCGGAAGCGCATAGGCCCGCTCTCCCGTGCCGAGCACCGGCACCGCCAGCTCAACGCCGCCAATCCAGTCTTCGACAAGAACCTCGCCGCCAGCCGCGCTGACCGCCGTCAGCGCCCCTGCGAGCTGGGCCGCATCGTCGGCCCGACGCCGGTCGAGGGGCGTCGGCGAACAGGCGGGGCGCACGCTCACCGGGTACACGCCAGGCAGACGGTCGACGACCTGCTCCAAGACGGTTGCGGCTCCCCAGCTTGCAAACGCCGCCGCCGGCAGGCAGAGGCCATTTGGGCAGGCAGGCTCGGCTTGTCCGGAGCGATTCACGGCATCGACCACGTACTCCAGGGTAGAACGGTCCCACGCCGAGCGGCACACCGAGGCGGGCGACCCCACAAAGGGGACCTGCAGCACGTCGAGCAGAGCGGGTATCGAGCCATCATGCCCGGCAGAACCGGTCAGGGCGCTCATCACCGCATCGGGACGGTCGCCCGCCAGGCAGGGGACAAGCCCCTCTCCCAGCTGCGCCGTTGCCACCTGGTGACCCCCGTGCGCAAGCGCGTCGCACAGCGCCTGGTCCCGGGGTGCCAGCCCGCCGCTTTGCGAGCCGTCATCATCGGTCAGCAGAACGACCCGATATCCCATAGCCGCTCCTCTCGTCACTTGCCAGCGCTACGACCGATACAGCCTGAGCAGCTCCTTGAGCACCCCGGCAAACGATGGGATGTTGGCGCTGGGGCCGTTGGGGTCGTTGTCCGCGCTCATGATCCATGAGGCGATATCGCAGGCGTACCGCAGCGCCCTGATGGCGACCAGGTCGTTGTCGTAGGTGATGGAGACCTGATAGGGGTC
The DNA here is from genome assembly GCA_900314665.1 of uncultured Actinomycetes bacterium. Taxonomy (GTDB): domain Bacteria; phylum Actinomycetota; class Coriobacteriia; order Coriobacteriales; family RUG033; genus RUG033. The sequence goes on along the minus strand of OMWF01000270.1, from coordinate 5,992 downwards.
GAACGCAGGGTCGTCGGAAGGCAGGCGGTTCACCTGCGAGGTGTGGCCCGTGTAGGTGTGGTCGGCGCGCAGCTGGCGGTCGGGGATGGCCACCTTGCTCCGCTCGCGCTCGTCGAATGCCGCGGTCTGCACCATGAGCTCGATGGCCAGGTGCTCGACCAGGTGCGCAGGCTCGGTGCCGATGATCTCCTCGCCAAAGCGCTGATGGCCGCCGGAGACGCAGACGTGGCTCACCAGCTTGGGAAAGGCGGTGTCGGCCCGCCGGGCAGCGGCGCTCGAGACGGTCAGCCCGGTAGGTGAGAGCACGATGGCGTCTACCGCGTCGACACGCAGGCGTAGCGAGGTGATGTGGATGTCAGGCCGGGATACGGCTTGGTTTGATGCGGTGCGCTGCTGGGTAGTAGGCTCAGCCATGCTCTCCCCCTCTTGTCCATGCCCCGCCGATGCAAAGATGGGGCCCGGAATCATCCGTGCCCCATCCTATAACTTTATACTGCTTACCTCACCGGGCGCAGGCAAACCGTGGTGCGCTAGTACTTGATGCGGTAGTTGATGGTGCCGACGCCGCCAAAGCCCAGCGCGGCGGCGCAGTTCTGGTTGAGGTCAAAGGAACGCCCCGAGACGTACGGACCACGGTCGTCCACCACGGCGATGATGGTGTTGCCGTTGTACTCGATTTCAACCTCCGTGCCAAACGGCAGGGTCTTGTGCGCGATGCCGTAGTAGTTATGCTCACCCGACGCCGTGCTGCCCTCGTCGTAGTACCAGGAGGCGCGTGCCGAGTTCCACTCGCCATACGCATCGCTGCTCTGAGCTGAGGACTGCTCGGTTGCCGCGGGTGCCGCCGTGCTGGCAGCCGGTGCGCTGGCAGCAGCAGCCGTGCTGGCAGCCGGGGTGCTGGCGGACGCAGTCGAAGCAGTGCTGGCGGCAGCGGCCGATGCGGCGGGCGCCTGCTCCTCCACCTTGGTCACTGCAGTCTGCTCGGTGGGGGTCGCCAGGGCGGCGGTGTCATCGGCGGCAGAGATGCTCTGGGTGGGAAGCTTCAGGCGGTCGGCAGGATTGCCGGCGCTGGCAGGGGCTTCCTGCAGGCTGCCGACACCGATGGTGGCCGACTCATAGTTGAACGCGCCAAAGGCGGAGGCGGCGCCAAAGGCAAGCACCACGGCCAAAGCCACAGCGATTGCAATGAGTGCGCGAGCAGCCCTCCCCAAGCGGCGTCTCTCATCGGAAACAGCTATCACAAACAACTCCAATGTCCGGTTACAGAGAACCGACTGGCTTAACCACAACCCATATCAGACGCTCATGGATAAACCCGCCGGGTGGGCAGCGCCAGGCTCCGCCGCCCGATAGCGCGAGACCCCATGAGAAGCGCGACGGGCCTCGCAACAACGCGAACGATTATAGAGGAAAAGGGGTAAACCTCGCTGATTTATAAATTACTAGCAACTGTTTGCTTCGCAAAATACCTTAATTAACTGGGTGTATCTCTTTATGCTCTCTCGAATCTTTTGAGGATACCGCACTGTTATTCAAGTTTGTAATTTACAATACTCATATCAGCCAAACCGCCGGGCCTCCATTCGAACACAACGCGATTACGTGGGATTATGCGAGAAATACGCCGGCTGCTTGGCGGTATCCCCGCCTCAGTGCGTCCGGCATGAAAAATTTTCAAACTTCATAAAGGCTACACATTTGCAGAATCCTGCCATTTATTACAACTATTTTTAACGTACCTGGTAATCAGCTGTAATCCCGATATGGCACAAAGATTCCGATCGTGTCGGCATGACCGTTTGCCGAAAGCAAAATTTGCTTCTCGGGCATCTTTTGCTGCCTAAATGACCGTTTTACGGAGATTCCACTCTCCGATTGTCACCTTTCTGTCTGTCCATGGCGGTGCTTGTCGGCAGCACGGACGCGAGGCTTCGAGCGCCAACGAGAAAGGCGCCCCGAACCCTCCGGAGCGCCTCTGCATCGCTTGTTTCTCAGATGCCTATCGATAGCCCTGCGGCCGTGCGCGACGGCGCTTGCGGGCCACCACCATGATTGAATCGGACTCCAGCGGCGACACCCGGCTTCCGTCATAGGCGCCAGCTGTCTCGATAACGTCGAACCCGGCGTCGATGAGCTCGCGGCTCAGCATGTCCGAGGTGATGATCAGATGCCGAGAGGTGACCGCAGACATGCGCCAAGCCCCATCTGGACCGCGCTTGCCCAGTAGGCGCTCGACATTGACGTGCGTCCCTCCCGCCGGATAGTCATACAAATCAAGATAGAGGCGGGTCCCGTTGTCAGTCTCGATGAGCTGCGGCTCACCGGCACGGCTGCGCTGGTATGAGAGCTTGCGGTAGTTGACGAAGGAGGCGATGAACACGCCGTCGGGGGTGATGAGCTCGCCCATGTCGAGCAGCACCTGCCTCAGCTCCTCGAGCGAGTCAAGGCTGGTGAGCACGTCGCCTACGCAGAGGACGCCGTCGATTGAGCCGCGGTCAAAGAGCGTGGTCAGGTTGCCCATTGATCCTTCATAGAAGCTGATGCCGCCCTGCGCGTGCTCGATGGCCTCGAGATGCTCGGGCACGAGGTTCTGGGCGGTCGCAATCATCTGCGGATCAGCGTCGATGCCGACTACGTCAAAGCCCCACTCGGCCAGGTACAGGGCGAGGCGCCCTGAGGCACAGCCGATGTCGGCAATGCGATGGGCGGTTGCGGCGATGAGGTTGGAGCGGTAGATGCCGACCTCGGTGCCAAAGCGGTCCTGCCAGCGCACCCCCTCGTCATACTCCTCGGGGGTAAGGCGGTCGTGCATCGGCACCACGGCCTCAAACGTCCCTTGCGGCGCCACAGCGGGCGCTTCTGCGGGCCGCTCCTCTTCCTCACTCCGAGTCTGAGTTTGCCCCAAGCGGCGGGCAAACCCGTTGTAGCCGCCGTTTGGGCCCCGTCCGTAATGCGGACGGCTGGCAGCGGAGGACGCCTCGCGATTGCGATGCGAGGAGGACGGGACCTGACCGATGTTGGCGAACTTGCCTCCGTATTTTGACACGGGGTCCTCCCGGGGAGGTTCGGTCTTCTCGACACGCTGCGGACGCGCTGAATCGGGCTCCTCAGAATCCAGATCCGGCGCGGGCGCCTCTTGGTCGGCTGCCTGGTCAGGCGCCGGCTCTATAGGCTCAGGTTCCTCTACAGAATCCAGGTCGGGCAGCTGATCGTCACCTTGATAGTCGTGCTCATCCGCCAGAACGTCAAGCTGAACGTCCGGTTCGTAAGAATCCTCTTCAAAAGAATCTTCGTCCTGGTTGAGACGCGGCTGCGGCTGCTGCTTGGGGCGCCGCACGGTCGGATTCTTATGAATCACCCGCACGCTCTCATTGGGGTCGTCGGGAAACGGCGAGGCCCAATCGTCAAGACCGTGCTCGCGCTGATGACCTTCCTCATCGTCATACGCGACGCCAAAACGCTCCTGGTCGGCCCGCGAAGTGGAGACGCGCAGCCGTTTTGTCTTCTTGAAGATGCGCTGCGAGTTATCCAGCCCGCCTCCCCTGCCAAACAGCTTCAACGTCCACCTCCAGCGACCTCGAATCCAACTGCACCCTACCGCGCATGAGCGAGCACGCGCAACTCAACCCAACCGTCCACTTTAAAACCACCGCCACGCCGGGGCGTTAAAAAACCGACCTTGTCGCCTATCGGTTGACAGAGCACGACGGCCGATAAGCGACCTGCGGCGCCCGGGTCATCCGTTCACTGGCTCCAAGGGGATGATGACCCAGCAGATGAGATAGACAATCAGCACCGTCCCAAGCGAAACCGCAGCCAGCACCACCCAGAGAATACGAATCAAGGCGGGGTCGATGCCAAAGTAGGCACCCATGCCCCCGCAGACGCCAGAGATGACGTGCGAGGAGCGCGAGCGGTAGAGCAGCTTTCCTTTGGGACGATAGCGTCCGCTGCGAACGGCCATGATGACAAGCGTCACCGCCACTACGATGGCCAGCGGCCAGATGACGCTGGCGGCGATGGTGAACGAGTGCGTCAAGAACGGCCACCAGGAGGTAAACGAACGCTCCGCAAGCTTCCAGGCGCCGATTATGATGAGCACGATGCCCAGCGCCAGCCACACGTCCGATATCGCCCTCGGCCTTCTCGTCAACACTGCCTCCTAGCTCACGTACCGAAGCTCGATGGAGGCCCAATCGCCCGTCACCGTCACGTTCCAAACGTCCCGACCGGTGTGCGCGGCCGCAAGCGCGCCCATCGACAGGCACTCGATGCCATTGCCGGAGGTGACCGTGTCAAATCCGGTACTCGTGCTCACATGCGCCGAGGCGTTGGCATGAACGCAGACGTACGTCCCCCGCGGCACCAGAATCGTCACCTTAGAAAGCCCCGACGCAATCTGCACGGTAGATCCGCCAAAGGCAGGCTGCCCCAGCGTGAGTACCAGGTCCGAGGCGCCCGACCCCAGGTTGAGGTGACGTACGCAGAGGCCGGTCAGGTCCATGTCCAGGCGCGAGCCGCCACACCGGGCCTCGATCGTGTCCAAACTCGTCTGAGCGGGGAGCTCCAGCGAGCAGGGCTCCGAGAAGAGCCCGTCATCGGCGTCGACCACCAGCGTTCCGCTGCCGGCGCTGTAGCGCACAGCCGAGGAGGCCGAGCGCCCGCTGGCGGTGAAGAGCCGCGCCTGCGTGCCGGCGCCGCTGGTGAGCGTGAACGTGGAGCGGCCGGTGTTGAGCTCAAGGTTTGAAGGCGATTCCTCATCGAGGTTGACCGCCGAGGAGGCGATGCCCGCCGCCGAAGCCTTGGCCTGCAGGGCCAGGTTACGCCCGTCGATGCAGCCCACGAGCAGGTCGGTATCCATCTGGCAGTTGCAGACCCCCACCGCCGTCGCCCCGATGGCGAGCGAGGCGGCCAACACGTGCATGGCGGCCGACTTGAGGGCGATGGCCGTCAAAGCCACTCCCAAGGCGATGATGAAAAGCGGCCAGATGGCCACCACAAAGGATATGACCGCCCAGGGAAGCACCCGCAGGCAGCATGCCAGAAGCACCGCCCCCAGCACGATGAAGAGCACTCCGTCCGCAGCCTGGGCCACGGCACCGGCACGCCCCTGCTCGGCTGGGCTGGCGAGGGCGACAACCGCCGCCCCGAAGGAGACGACCAGCACGGGGAGGGCCCAGAGCAGAGCCGCGATGCCAGTCAGATAGGCAAGCAGAGCGAACACGGCCATCAGCGACGCCGTGATGCCGGCGATAATGCCCAGGCGCGCTAGCCGGCTGTAGCGGAGGCGCTTGCCGGGGACACCTGCCGCCGCGTCGGACGCTCCGCGGCCAGCGCCGTAACGCCCGCGCCGGGAGGCGTCGTGCGATTGCGCTGCGGACGCATCCGGCGTGACGTCGACGTACTCCTTGTAGTTGGTAGGCCGCTTGGGAATGAGCCCCCAGAGCGTCACATAGACGAGGAAGGGTGCACCGGCAAACGCCACGAGCAACACCAGGGCCAGCACCCTGATGAGGAAGGGACTGACGTCAAAGTAGTCCGCGATGCCGGCGCACACGCCGCCAAACACCGCGTCCTCGCTTCGATACAGCCGCTTGCTTGCCATTGCGCTCCTGCCTGCCGTGCCGGCGCCAGCCGCAGCAGGGTCGCATGCGGGCTAACGCTCTGTTCCTCCGTCTGAGGCGGCCGCCGCCTCGTCGGGCGCACCGGGTGCCTCCTGCTCTGGCTGCTCCGGTGCGCTGACGCGAATCAACGAGATGCGCCGGCGCCTCATGGACTGCACCTTGAAGGTGTACCCATGGATGGTGAACGCATCGCCGACCTGCGGCACATAGTCGATCGTGTCGAGAAGCCAGCCTGCCACCGTCTCGTACTCCTCGGATTCCTCGACGGGCCAGCCTAGCTCCTGGGCGTCATCGATGGGAAAGCGCCCGTCAACAAGCCACTCACGATCAGAAAGCTGCGTGAGGTACTTGTTGTCGGGATCGTACTC
>OMWF01000271.1 GCA_900314665.1 uncultured Actinomycetes bacterium | reverse complement strand
TCTTGGTAGAGCAGCTCGTACATGTCGGGGTCGATGCGGTCGTCGCTGTCGATAAACCCGATCCAATCGCTCGTCGCGGCCTCGATGCCGGTGTTGCGGGCAGAGCTCAAGCCGCCGTTGGGCTTGTGGATGACGCGGATGCGCTCGTCGCGGTCGGCGTATCGGTCGCAGATCTTCTCGCTGCCGTCGGCCGAGCCGTCGTCGACGAGGATGATCTCAAGGTCCGTCAGGGTTTGGGCGCAGACCGAGTCCAGGCAGGCGACCAGGTATGGGGACACGTTGTAGACCGGGATGATGACGGAAACCGTTGCCATAGATGCGGATCCAATGCTCGTTGGCGCGCTCGGCGCATTGTTTGCGGATGCCACCCATCTTAGCGAACCTTATAATGATTGGAATTGCCCATGCGGCGAGCTGCCCTCAGGTGTGCGGGACGGGGAGCGGCCGCATCTTGTGCGTGACGCACGATCGGGCGGGCCAGCTGTTGTCACCGGAGGTGCAACCATGATTTTTGGAGCCATTCTGGCAGGCGGAGTGGGTTCTCGCATGAATATCGAGAGCATGCCCAAGCAGTACCTGCCCTTGGCGGGCAAGCCGGTGTTTCTCCACACGCTCGAGAAGTTCCTGCTGTGCGATGAGTTCGACGCCGTCTACATCGGCACCCATCCCAACTGGGTCGACTTCACCCGGGATGCCGTCATGCCCTATGTGGGCTCGGCAATCGACATCCACGTGGTCAAGGGCGGGTCCGACCGCAACGGCACCATCATGTCCATCATCGATGCCATCGAGGACGACTACGGCCCCTCCCCGGATCACATCATCGTCACCCACGACTCGGTGCGGCCCTTCGTCAAGCTGAGCACGATCAAGGGCAACATCGAGGCGGCCAGGCAATACGGCGCCTGCGACACCGTCATCCCCGCCACAGACACCATCGTGACCTCGCAGTCGGGCGACCAGATCGACGAGATTCCCCCGCGCTCTGCCATGTACCAGGGGCAGACGCCGCAGAGCTTCAACATCGACCAGCTGAAGGGCCTCTATGCGAGCTTGACCGACGAGGAGCGGGCGAGCCTCACCGACGCATGCAAGGTGCTCGTGCTCAAGGGGGTCCCCGTGCGCCTGGTGCCGGGAGACGTCACCAACATCAAGCTCACCACCATCATGGACTACAAGGTGGCGCAGGCCATGATCGAGAGCGGGGTCGATGCCTAGGTGATCAACAGCATCTACCAGCTCGTCGCCCCCAAGAGCATCGCAGTCAAGTTCGAGGACGTCTCCTTTGGGGACAAGGTCCTCATCCAACCGCGCTACATGGCCATCTGCCATGCCGACCAGCGCTACTACCAGGGCAGGCGCGACCCGGCGGTGATGCGTCGCAAGCTCCCCATGGCCTTGATCCACGAGTGCTGCGGGCAGGTGCTCAAAGACCCGTCGGGCACGTTCGCTCCCGGTGCACCCGTGGTGCTGATTCCCAACGTCCCCGGTCACGGCCCCGAGGGCGTCTACGAGAACTACGCCGCCGGATCGGGGTTTCTCTCCAGCGGCCGTGACGGCTTCATGCGCGAGCTCGTGGACCTGGACCCCGACCGGGTGGTGGGCTGCGCGGGCATCGACCCCCACGTGGCGGCGATGACCGAGTTCGTGAGCGTCACCTGCCATGCCTGGCACCGCTTCACGCAGGCGGCGCACGCCAAGCGCGACCGCATCGCCCTTATCGGCGACGGGGCGATGGCCTACACCCTGGCGTGCACGCTCTCGGTGCTCATGCCCCAAAGCGAGCTGATCATCATCGGCCATAACGCCGACAAGCTGGCGCTCTTCTCGTTTGCCGCGGAGCGCTACCTGACCTACGAGGCCCCCGAGGACCTCACCTTCGACCATGCCTTCGAGTGCGCGGGAGGGGAGGGGTCGGCCGCGGCGGTTCAGTTTGTCATCGACCACATCGCCCCGCAGGGCACCCTCATGCTGCTGGGCGTCTCCGAGCAGCCCATCCCCGTCTACACCCGCGACGTGCTGGAGAAGGGCATGACCCTGGTGGGGTGCTCACGCTCCGGCCGTGAGGACTTTGAACGCGCCATCGAGGTTCTGAGACATCCGGGCATTCAGGACCGCCTGAGGCAGATCATCCACGTGGCGCCCGCCGTGCACACCGTCAAGGACGTCAAGCAGGTGTTTGCCCTCGACTTGCAAACGCCGTTCAAGACGGTCTTTGAATGGGGCGTGTGAGCGCGTGACGGCGAGGGGGACCCTCACGACGGTGCAGATGGCGCTGACGACCCTCTCCCTTGGGTTGGTCGTCACCGGGACGCTCTTCGCAGACTGCTACATCACGCTAGCCGCCGTGCTGGCGTTGTTTGTCGCGAACCTCATGTACATCTGTAGCGATTTGAGGTCGCGGTCCCTGCTGCTCATGCTGCATCTGGGGATCTTCCTGTTTTGGCTGACTCGGCCGGTGCTGGGCCTTGCCATCTGGCATAGCAACTCATGGGAAGGCACGTGGGGATCCACGTTCTTTGCCCTGCGAGTCGTCTATGTCACGATGATTGTGCTCTGGGCCGTCGACGCGCTGATGACGTCCGGCGAGCAGTTTTGCGCCAAGGCGCGCCGCCACGAGCTGTGGATTCCCGGCTGCGACTCTCCTTGCGCCGAAGCCGCCTCAAACCAGGCCGCATCCGATGACGGCCGGCGTTTGCACAGGCGCCGTCGCCTGGTGGCGCATCCCGTTCTGGATGATCCCACACTTAGACGTGCCGTGCAGCTGGTGAGCCTGACGCTTTTCCTCGTCAGCGTCGTGTGCGCGCTTGCCGCGGGTGTGCAAGCGCTCAAGTACATGAGCGGACGCACGTACACGGAGTACTTCCTCGTCGATTCGAGCGCCTACGCAAGCTCGGGGCTCTCCTCGATCGGTAATCTGACGCCGTACGCCCTGTGCGCGTACCTCGCTACCCTTCCACGCAAGAAGCCCTCGGTGGCAGCCCTGCTGCTCTACATCGTCACGACGGTGCCCTATCTCATGATCGGCACCCGCGGCAGCTTTGTCATCGCCGTGCTCCTCCTGCTCTTCTATTACCTTCTGCGCCACTTCACAGATGGCACCGAGCGCTGGTTTGGCCGCTTTGAGATCCTGCTTTTGGCGGTTGTCATCCCCGCGGGTATCTTAGCCATGGGTCAGATCGACTACCTGCGTTCCAGCAAGGGCGGCGAGACGGCGGGGACGCTCGTTCAGATTGCCGATTCGCTCTTCAAGCAGGGCGTGACCTTCAAGACGCTCGAGTACGGCTATGAGGTGAACCCGCAGGTCCAGGCGCTCGGATTCAAGTTTTTCTCGGGTGGATCCCTCGTCTACGCCGTTACCCAGGGGTTCATTGGCCAGCAACTGCTCGGTCTTCCCCTGTGGCCTACGTACAACAGCGTTGGCCTAGCGTTAGAGGGAAGCTATTACTCCCATACGATGTCGTTCTTTGCGCATCCGGGCTATCTCGCCGGTAGCGGCTACGGCTCCGCCTACGTCCTCGAGCTCTATGCCGACTTTGGATGGACGGGCGTGGTCGCCGGCTCGGCGCTAATCGCAGTGGCCTTCCGGCTTTTTGCGCGGGGCTTTGGCAGATCATGGTTCTTAAATGTGGTGGTGCTCATGGCCGGCCGCATGGCGTTTCACATGCCGCGCGGCGAGTTTGCGGAATGGGCGTCGTTTCTCTGGAGCACCCGCTTCTGGATGGCCATCGCGCTCATCATTGTGTGCGCGTATACTCTGCGCGCGGTTGCGGCGCGGGGGTGGCTGCCCGCACTCCCGTCTCTGAAACACGTCGACGGAGCCGAGCGGGTCTCAACATGCCTGCTGCCCGCCCTGTCTGCCGGACAAAAAGGGGAGAAGCGCATCGCTCTGAAAGGCCGCGAGGCGTCCTCCTCAAGGCGCGCTGGGATGGTGCCGCTCGTGGGGCCAGATCGGGCTTCATCAGCTCGCGACAGGGATTTGAACGTTCCGACGATTACTATGTTAAATTCGCAGCATAGATAGACAAGGTGGAAGAATCGTGCTTGACTACACGTTCGTGAAAGAGGTCGTCAAACGCCGCTGGTACGTGCTGGTGCTCGTCACGGTGCTCTTTGCCGTGATCGGTGTGCTCGTCTCCCTTCCCAAAGACTCGAGCGGACCGGTGGTCACGCGCTATTCTGCCGAGGCGACCGTCTACTACCACGAGCAGGACGCCGTCGGCACTGTGAACTCCTCGGATCTGCAGGGCTACAACCTTGCGGATGTACAGCGCGTCGTGCTGAGCGACAGCGTCGCCGGCACCGTGCGCGAGGCTTTCTCGGATGACGTGACCATCTCATCCCCCTATTGGAAGAACGTCGATACCAACGCCAACATGAACACCCGCTTCATTGCGGTGGTGGCCACTGCTGCCAGTCAGGATGAGGCGACGAAAGCGGCCCAGATGGCGGCGGAGCTCGCGGTCAACGCCGTCAACACCAAGCTCTCCGGCATCACGGCAAGCATCTACGAGGACGCCGTGCCCGTTCCGACCGGATCGAGCAGCGCCACCAACTTTGGCACGGCGGCGCTCAACGTCACTCCGTCAGTGGCGGTCGCCTCCGGCATCAGCTGGAAGCGCGTCGTCGTCATCGCCCTGCTGGGCCTGGTCGTCGGGTTTGTGGTGCTCATAGTTGGAGGCCTTGCACGCCGTCGGCTCTATACCGAGCACGATGTCGAGTCCGTGCTGGGCGTTCCCTCCCTGGGGAGCGTTTCGGCATCGCATCCCTCTGGGGGCGATATGACCCGGATAGCCGCG
>OMWF01000273.1 GCA_900314665.1 uncultured Actinomycetes bacterium | reverse complement strand
GAGCTCCGCCCACAGGTAGAGCCAGGAGAAGTTGCTCTTGAGCGCGGTCATGGCGGCGGTGGCCAGCGCCGAGAAGGACGCGCTGCCAAACACGCCCCACAGCGCAAGAGTCAGCGCGATTGCCGCGGAGATGATAAACACCGGATTGTGCCTGGCGATGGTGCCTTTGTCGGATGTTGCCGAGTCGCTCCCGTTGCGCTTAGCCATTCCGAGCCACTCCCCTGTTGCGATGGGCAATGGGATGAGCTGCCAGGCGCTGCCGCGCCCGATGAGCACCAAGGCAATCACGCGAAGCATGCGCTGGATGGAGCCGCCTGCCCCTGCACGCACTGCCTTGCTGTTCTTGCAGCCATCCCACGAGGCGCCGTGCTCCCGTGCCCGGTTCTCGCACCGTTTGCTGGCTGTTCCGTACCCTACCTGGGCCACGAAGCTGCCTATCTTGCTGCTTTGCGTGACCGTAACCGTACATCTCAGATGTTATCATTGATAACATCTTATACCACAATAAGCGTAGATATGTACTAACTTCGATGTTTTTTACAGAGAATGCAAAGCCATCAGCCGCTTCTGCCCGCTCATGCGGTTGCGCGCCTTGTGACAGTCGACCCGGAGACAGGGTGCCACCGTCACATCCCGAGGTTCATCTCCGCAGCTAGATACCGTCCGGTGACGCTCTCCGGGCAGGCGCATACCTGCTCGGGAGTTCCTGCGCACACGATACGCCCTCCTAATGTGCCGCCGCCCGGTCCCATGTCGATCAGGTAGTCCGCGTTGGCCATCATGTCTAAATCGTGCTCAATCACAAGCGCCGTGGCCCCATGCTCGATGAGCCGCGAAAGCACTCTGAGCAGCGTCTCCACATCGGACGGATGCAGCCCCACGGTGGGCTCGTCAAAGACAAAGAGCGCGTCGCTCTGATCGCGCTTCATCTGACTTGCCAGCTTGAGCCGCTGCGCCTCACCGCCAGAGAGCGCCGGCGTGGCCTCGCCCAGCGTCAGGTACCCCAGCCCAATCTGGGAGAGCACCTCCAGCTTGGACGACACCCCCTTCATGTGCGGGAACAGTGCCAGAGCCTGGTCCACCGTGCATTTGAGCAGGTCGGGCAGGGAAATCTCCGCACCCGTCGCGGTGGACATGGTGAAGGCCTGCGCCTCATCGGCGTAGCGGGAGCCGCGGCAGCTGGGACAGGCGATCTCTACGTCGGGGAGAAACTGCACGTCAAGCGAGACGCTGCCGGTTCCCTCGCAGACCGGACACCTGAGCTCGCCGGTGTTGTACGAGAAGGCCCCCGCGGTGAGCTTTCTCCCCTGCTTGCGGGCCTGCGCGGCCCACGCGCGCCGCAAGTCGTCGAGGACGCCGGAGTACGTGGCCACGGTCGAGCGCACGTTGGCGCCAATGGGCGTGGAGTCGATGAGGTCCACACGGCGGATGCCCGGGGCGTCTATGCGACGCACGTGACGGGGGAGCTTCTCGCCCGCGAGCTGTGCCTTTAGAGCCGGTACGAGGCTTTCGAGCACCATCGTGGTCTTGCCGGAGCCGGAGACGCCGGTCACCACCGTCAGCCTTCCGCGGGGAATGCGCACCTCAAGCGGCTGAACCGTGTGGAGGGCGCCGGTCTCCAGGGCAATCGTCCCGGCCGAGAAGAGCTCCGCTTCCGGCATCCGCGGACGCGCCCGGACGACGCGCTCGCCGGAGAGGTACGGCCCGATGCGCGAGGCCGGGTTGGACTCCACCTGGGAAACCGTGCCCTGCGCGATGATGGTGCCGCCGTCGGCGCCCGACCCCGGGCCCACCTCCACCAGATGCTGCGCCCGTCTCAGCACGCGCGTGTCGTGGTCGACCAGCACCACCGTGTCGCCATCGGCCAGCAGGTCGTCGACCACGCCCAGCAGCCCGTCCACGTTGGAGGGGTGCAGGCCGATGGAGGGCTCATCCAGCACGTAAAGCAAGCCGGTCACATGGCTGCGCACCACCCGCGCCAGCTGCACGCGCTGGCGTTCGCCCGTGGAGAGCGTGGCGCCGGCGCGGGAAAGCGAGAGGTACCCCAGCCCCAGCTCCAGCAGGCGGTCGATGGTGGGCCGCATGGACCCGATGATGCTCCGGGCGATGGAGGCGACCTCTGCAGGCAGGCTGGCAGGCACCCCATCGAGCCAGATGGACAGCTCATCGAGGGTCTTGTCGGCAGCCTGGGCCAGGTTGATGCCGCATATCTGAGGGTCTCGCGCCCTGGCCGAGAGGCGCGACCCGTGGCAATCCGGGCACGGTCCCTCGGTCAGAAACTTGGAGACGCGCGCCAGCCCGCGCTCGTCTTTGACCTTGGAGAGGGCGTTCTCAACCGTGTAGACCGCATTGAAGTACGTAAAGTTGAGCTCGCCGGAGCGGCCGTCCTTGTTCTGGTAGTGGACGTGGCGCTTCTCGGCAGGTCCGTGAAAGACGATCTCGCGCTCCTCGGGTGTGAGCTCGCAGAACGGCACGTCGGTGCGCACGCCCATGTCGCGGGCGATGTCGACCATGAGCTTCCACATGAGCTGGCTCCATGAGGCCACCGCGCCCTCGTCGATGGTCTTAGACTCGTCCGGCACCAGCGTGCTCTCGTCCACTTGACGCACCACGCCCGTTCCGCTGCAGGTAGGGCAGGCGCCGGTGGAGTTGAAGGAGAGCTCCTCGGCACCTTGTCCCCAAAAGGACTCGCCGCACTCCGGGCATACGAGCGGCTGCTCAAGGGCCACGTTCATGGAGGGCGGGACCCGGTGGCCGTGCGGGCAGGTGTAGCTTCCCGCGCGCGAGAAGAGCAGGCGCAGGCCGTTGTTGAGCTCGGTCATGGTGCCAAAGGTGGAGCGCACGCCGGGGACGCCCGGACGCTGATGCAGCGCCACCGCCGCCGGAATATGCTCGACCGCGTCCACATCGGGCTTTTGCGCCTGGGTGAGGCGCCGGCGGGTGAAGGTGGAGAGAGCCTCGAGGTAGCGCTGCGCGCCCTCCGCGTAAAGCACGCCCAGAGCCAGCGAACTCTTTCCCGATCCGGATACCCCAGCGATGCCGGTGAAAGTCCCGAGCGGGATGTCAACGTCGACGTTCTTGAGGTTGTGCACCCGGGCGCCACGCACCTGAATGCTCATATCGGCTGGCAGATAGCTTGGGCGAGAAGCGTTCATGGAGAAGGTCCTTTTGTCGATGCAGAGCTTGGAGAAACCACACCTTACGCGCGGGGCGGTCGGCGGGTCAACGTGAGGCCGGCGCGCAGGTGGCGAAGGGGGCCCGGCAAAGGGTCGCGGAGCTCGGGCGCGGGCAGGGCGCCAGTTTGCGCGCGGGTCCCGCTCCCCGCTTCGCTCCCCTACAGGCTCACGGTTCCGCCAGCGGGGGAGGCTCTCGGGCAGGGCGCCGCCTCTTGCTTTGCTTCCCGCTGCTGCAAATGTAACAAAACGCGAAGATTTCGAGCCCCGGCGGCTCCGCTCTGATGCAAATGTAACAAAACGCGAAGT
>OMWF01000274.1 GCA_900314665.1 uncultured Actinomycetes bacterium | reverse complement strand
GCGCGCCATCATCGAGGACGCCCTCAGGCAGGAGAAGCGCGGGTAGGCAGAGCCCCTTGCGCAGGTCGGGGTATGCTGCCAGCACACGAGGCGCGGCTCGTCAGGGGCGGCATGGCAGCCGGGATGCCAGGGCAGTTACAGCGTGCAGCGCACCCGTAATGTAACTAAACCAAGGCCGCCGATGCCCTTTGTACGGGGCATCGGCGGCCTTATCGCGAATCAGCGCCAACGCGCTGCCCGCCCATCAGATCTACAGAGCCAGCGTGCTCACTCCGAATAGACAGCGGTCTGGGCCGGGACACCGGCATTGCGACGCTCGCGCCGCTGCAGGTCAGACCCCTGATGCTCAAGGTGCTCGGCCTCTGCTGCAGCCACAGCCTCGGTGCCGCCGGCAGGAGCCTCGGGATAGTCCTTGCCAAACCAGGTGGCGATGATGCCGTACGGGGTCTTAGGCGTCACCGCGCTTACCGCCATCATCAGGAACCAGGAGATGACCGTGGCCATGATGGAGGCGTTCATGCCGCAGGACCACGGCAGGATGTTGTTCTGGATGAGGATGTAGAGCGCGACGCCCGAGATGATGCCCACCGCCGCGCCGTACTTGTTGGCGCGCTTCCAGAACAGGCCCAGCAGCACCACGTGGAAGAAGGCCACCATCATGCCGCCGGTGGCGTACGTGATGAGCATGGCCAGCAGCTCCGGCGGCTTGCAGGCAAAGAGGAAGACGATCACGCACACCGCAATCACGGCGATGACGTTGAGCCGGCGCACGCTCTCCACCGAGGCCTTGGGGTTGATGATGTTCTTATAGAGGTCGCTCACCACGGTGCCGGCGAGGGAGACCACCATGCCGCCCACAGAGGACTGTACGGCGCCGCACACGCCCGCCAGCACCAGACCGGCCGCCCAAGCCGGCATGGTGGTCACGGCCAGCATCGGAATGCCCAGGTCGGCGGTGGGAAGCGTCCCAGCAGGGAACATATACTTGACGGTGAAGCATAGCCCGTTCAGGCCCAGCAGCCAGATGGCGACCACGACCGAGCCGATGCTGATGGCGCGGTGCAGCGTGCGGGTGTTGTCGTAGGTGATCGTGCTCATCGTCACGTGGGGCATGGTGAAGGTGGCAACGCCCCACATGATGGCGAACGAGAGCACGGTCCAGATGCCGTTCTGGGCGGTGGGCATGAACCACTTGGGATCGGTTTCAATCAGGGATTGGATGGTCTGGGTGTAGCTCAGACCGGTGCTGTTGACGCCCATGATAAAGAGCACGATGACGGAGATGGTCATCACGATGCCCTGAATCACGATGGCCGAGGCGACGCCCTTCATGCCGCCGGTCAGCGCGGCGATGACCACCAGGATCATGAAGATGGCCAGGCCGATGCGATAGTCCTGCCCGGTGAGGATCTGGAAGATGCGGCCGCCGCCGACGATGGTGGAGACCGCGAAGGCGCCCAGGAAGATGAGGATGACGAGGCTGGTCATCACGCCGATGAGCTTGCTGTTGCCATAGCGGTGCATGAGCAGCTCGCCAAAGGTCTTGGAGTTGGTGCGGCGGGCGACGATGCCCACCCGTTTGCCGATGAGTCCCAGCACCATGAAGTTGGTGCACAGGGACCAGAAGCAGCAGACCATCCAGATGGCGCCAAAGGTGTAAGTGAAGCCCGGGACGCCCATGAACACGCCCGCGCCGGCGACGCCTGCCGAGACCATCATGGCGGTGACCAGGATGCCGTTGCTGCGGCCTCCCGTGTAGAACTTGCTCAGGTAGTCGCCCTTGCCGCTCCTCATGCGATTGCGGGTGACGATGCTGTACACCAGCTGGAAGATGGTGTAGGCGGCAAAGACGATGACGATGACGGTGCGGGTTCCGGTTGAGATATCCATGCTCGCCTCCTACTCCTCGGTCTTCTCTGAGTCCATCGCGCCCTTGTAACCGTGCGGATACACGCGGCCGTGGGGAGTGACGTCCATATCCTTGTAGACAAAGTTGACGATGATCAGCACCGTGCACACCATGGCGATGATGATGATTATCTCGAGCAGGATCCAAAGCGGGAATCCGCCCACGTAGATGTACGTGCTGGGATCTCCGCCAAACACAAACAGGTTGCCGGTCATGAGGGCGATGTAGACGATGAACGTGATCATCGTGATCCAGAATTCCTTGGTGGTCTGTTTGAATCGCTCATCCGGCTCTATCGACTTGAAGTCGTAGTCGGTACTCTCCGGGTCGATGTTCGGAGCAGCCATAGTAGCCTCCTCAAGGTCTATCGGCTCTGTTTAGTCGCTGCCAAGCTTAAAGTCGGGGCTCAGGGTGGCCCAGGCGTCCATCCGGCTCTTAAGCTCTTCCTTGTCGGCCGGGTCGTCACTCAAGGCGATAAGGTCCCAGCGCATCTCATCGAGCGCCGTCACCACCTCGTCAATCTTGCTGTAGGGGATGGAGACCATGAAGCGCCCCGCCGGGTAGACGTGACGGCGGCGCATGCCGTGCCCGAGCCCGGTCATCATGTAGTTGACCTTCGCCTTAACGTACGGGTACCCATACAGCCAGGCGCAGCCCATCACGCACGAGCACCTGCTCTCCCAGAGGTCTCCCGAGATGTAGCTGGTGGCCCGGAGCAGCACGTCCGCCTGCTCGAAGTCAGCCACAAAGAAGACCAGGTCCGGGTCGAAGTCGCAGATCGCCACGGGCGAGAAGACCACGAAGTTGGTGGTTCCCAGGTTGAGACAGGAGATCTCGTGGTACAGCCGGGCGTTGGGAGCCTGGCTCTTGTAGACGCCGAAGTCCTTTCCCGCCTGCCCGCTTGCGCCGAGCGCAGGCTTGGGCTCCATTCCCAGGATCATCTTGCCCATGCAGTTCTCGTCATCCTTGGTGATGTAGAAGGCTTTGTTCTCCACTGCGGCCTTCTTGGCGAACTGGCACAGCGACAACGTCTCATCGACGTGCTCGACGCCCTCCGGCTGGGCATAGCAGTACTTGATGGCCACCGGCTGGAATTCGCAACCCAACTTGCCGAACAGGTCCTTTGCTTTCTGCGAAAGCATGTCGTACACCCCTTTCCTCTTCTTGTCTCGCCGCAAGCACCGCCCGCTCTGGCATGTGAGCATGCAGCACTTATGCACAGCTATAGCAGAGATGGCAGCATCATTGAATGCATGTTCTTGGCCATTGCTTGGGCATATATGTGCACTATTGCCCTATATGGAGATGCCTTCACATTTCATTGGGTAAGCTATTTCACACGTCTACCCAAATTCTACCCAATTGCTACTCATCTCTTTTTCAGCGACGATATACTCGAATTTGCATCAGCGAGCCAAAATCTGATGCCCCGCTCACAGGTCGCACGGGACTCATACGTGGGAAGGTGGTCGCTCTGTCAAAGTCACTGCTCAACTTTCAGTGGATCTTGATCTCACAGCTGCTGCTTCGCGTGTACGACACTGACACCTACGAGGAGTTCATCGACACCTGCCTGCGCAACCTGACCGGCCTCATCGACTTTGACCAGGGAGTTTCGTTTCAGGCCAAGATGGTGGAGGGAAAGCCCGTGCTCTCTCACCCCCTGTGCATGCTGCGCAACGGAACCTATAAGGACAACAGCTACTACATCGAGAACGGCTACAAGCCGGAATGGGTCAAGTACTTCTATTGCCCGTGGACAAGCGTCTTCCGCTACTCGGACATCAGCGATGAAGATGCCGACTGGGTGGAAAGCCGTATCTACCAGGAGGTCCTGCATCCGCAAAACCTGTATTACGGGCTGTACTGCACGATGGTGCAGAACGGGGACGTGGTGGGCGCCATCGTGCTCTGGCGTTCTAAGAGCAAGGGGGACTTCAGCCTTGAGGAGAGCTACATCATGGACTGCCTCAAGGACCACCTCGCCCTCAAGCTCTACCGCATCCTCAGCAGGCCCGCACCCTCCTCCCCCCGGGTTCAGGACCGGTGCGAGACGGTCTCCTCGCTCGCGCGGCGGTACAGCCTCACGAGACGCGAGGAAGAGGTGCTCACGCAGCTGATGAGCGGCAAGGACCTGGACGATATCGGCAAGGAGCTCTTCATCACGGTCGCCACGCTGCGCAAGCACATCAGCAGCATCTACCATAAGGCCGATGTCCACAGTCGGCAGCAGCTCATGGCCCTGGTGTCGCCGCCGACTCCGCCAGACCGATGAAGCTCCGGTGCGATACCGGGTCTCGCACACCAACAGTACTTGCCGTGAGCTGACGGGCCAAGGAACCAATAAGGCAGCAGCACCACCGCTAAGGAG
>OMWF01000275.1 GCA_900314665.1 uncultured Actinomycetes bacterium | reverse complement strand
GAGACCCGCCCCGGCACCGGCTACCCGCGCGACTGGGAGGACCAGAAGCGGTGGCGTGGCGGCTGGGAGCTCAAGGGCGGCAGCCTGAGGCTGGCCTCCGGTCCCCGCATCGAGCGTCTCATCAAGCTGTTCTACAACCCCGAGCAGCCCGAGCTGGACGACTATTACGAGCCGTACACCTACGATTATGAGGAACTCACCGCCTCGGGACGCAAGCGGCACCAGCCGGTGGCGCGCCCCCGCTCTGTGGTGACCGGCGAGCGCATGGAGGTCACCTGGGGCCCCAACTGGGACGACGACCTGGCCGGGACGCAGTACGCGCGCAGCGACCGCAACCTCAAGGCCGCCAACGACAAGCTGGGCACGGCCATCAAGATGGACATGGAAGACCTGTTCATGAAGTACCTGCCGCGCACCTGCAACCACTGCCTCAACCCGGCGTGCGTGGCCGCCTGCCCCTCGGGCGCCATCTATAAGCGCGACGAGGACGGCGTGGTGGTTATCTCGCAGGACCAGTGCCGCGGCTGGCGCGCCTGCGTTCCCGCCTGCCCATACAAGAAGGTCTTCTACAACTGGCAGACCAACAAGTCCGAGAAGTGCACCTTCTGCTATCCGCGCCTGGAGAGCGGCATGCCCACGCTGTGCGCTGACACCTGCGTCGGCCGCCTGCGCTACATGGGCGTGGTGCTCTACGACCTGGACCGCGTCCGCGACGCGGCGGCAACCGCCGATCCCCAGCAGATCTGGCGCGCCCAGCGCGAGGTTATCTGCGACCCCAGCGACCCCGAGGTCATCGCCTCGGCGCGCGAGCAGGGCGTGCCCGAGTCGTGGATCGCGGCGGCGCAGGACTCCCCCGTGTACCGCCTGATCAAGGAGTGGGGGCTCGCCCTCCCGTTGCACGCCGAGTACCGCACACTCCCCATGGTGTGGTACATCCCGCCCATGAGCCCCGTCAGCAAGCGCCTGGGCGCACGGCGCGACCTGGCCAACGCCGACGAGATGCGGATCCCGGTCGAGTACCTGGCCGAGCTCTTCAGCGCCGGCGACCCCGAGCCCGTGCGCACGATCATCAACAAGCTCGTCAACCTGCGCTGCTACATGCGCGACAAGGAGTTTGGCGACGGGGCCGAGCAGTACAGCGCCGAGGACGCCCGCCGCTTTGACGCCATGTACCGGCTGCTCGCCCTGGCCAAGTATGAGGAGCGCTTCAACATCCCCGAGTCGGCCCAACCC
This sequence comes from uncultured Actinomycetes bacterium, assembly GCA_900314665.1. Classification (GTDB taxonomy): domain Bacteria; phylum Actinomycetota; class Coriobacteriia; order Coriobacteriales; family RUG033; genus RUG033. The sequence continues at coordinate 796 of OMWF01000275.1, read as the reverse complement.
ACGGCGGAGGAGTGCCAGGCTTGCCAGCACGCCTGCGGCTTTGATGCGACGAGCAGCAAGGAGGTGTGCACGCGATGAGCGACAACCGCACGGACACTCACCTGGCAGACGGAGAGACTGCCGCCGTCGCGGCACCGACCGGCAGCGTCCCCTCCCCCGAGGGGGTGGACTTCTCGCAGATGCAGCTCTTCCTCGGCGATGCCGCCCTGCTCCTGAGCTATCCCGACGCCGTATGGCGAGAGCTGGTTGGCAGCGTGGAGACAGACCTGGACGAGCTTTCCGAGCAGGATGCGCAGGCGCTGAGCGCTCTTATCGGCGAGGCCCAGGCCGCAGACACGCTGGCGTTTCAGGCCGCATACGTGGAGACCTTTGACTTTGGCAAGGGAGCAAACCTCTACCTGGCAAGCGGCGAGGGGGCTGAGGCGTCCGCCCGCTCGGTGGACATGCTGGGGTTCTCGCTCTACTACCAGGAGAGCGGCTACGAGCCCGCAGAGGAGTCGCCCGACTATCTGCCTGCGCTGCTCGAGCTGGCCTCGGCCGTCGATGCCGACGAGGCCAAGCGCATCCTGAGGGGATGCGCGCACGGATTGTCCCAGATTCACGATGAGCTGAACAAGGCAGGGCGCGACGCCTATGCAACTGTGACGGAGCGCGTCCTGCACTACGCCCAGATGTATGAAAGCGAGGTGGCAGCGTAGATGACGGCGACAGACATCTTTCTGTGGGCGGTGTGCCCGTATATCTCGCTCACTCTTCTGATTGCGGTAACCATCATCCGGCGCGTGAATTACACGCG
>OMWF01000277.1 GCA_900314665.1 uncultured Actinomycetes bacterium | reverse complement strand
GATCGCCTCGTTTGTCCGAGCTCTCTCCGATGACACCATCGCGCCTGTGGAATGGATATTCGATGAGAACCCGGCCGACGACGTGCATGCCGTGTTGCGACTACCGGGTGCTGCATCAGGCTCCGGCGGAAACCCCTAGCGGGTGCGCTCCTGGCGTTCCGCTCGTCGCGGGTCTCCTTGCCCGATATGCCGTTCGTGACCGACTGCTTGCTGCTTCCCGATGCCCACTGATTCTTGACTCCTCTCTGACGCTCTCGCGAGTAGTCTCTCCTGCGGCTTGATTGGCGGCAGTTGAAAGGAGTCGGTGTTGAGCGCAGCGGCGGCACGGAGGGCGGATATCATCGGCGTGCTCTGCGCACTTGCCGGCGGCGTGCTCTGGGGTTTTTCTGGCTCCTGTGCTCAGTTGGTGTTCTCGCATAACGCCGTGAGCGCCCTCTGGGTGGTCTCGGTCCGCATCATCATCGCCGCCTGCCTGCTCATGATCTTGGCGCTGGCCTTGAGGGGCCGGGCGGTTCTTGAGCCGTTGTGCGACGTGCGCAGCGTTTTACGCATCGCCGCGTATGCCTTCATGGGCATCGCCTTCACCCAGTTCACGTATCTGATGACCATTGATTATTCCAATGCCGGCACCGCGACCATGCTGGAGTACATCGGGCCGGTGCTGGTGGTGCTTGTGGTCTGCGTCCGCGACCGTCGCCGCCCGATGCGCCGCGAGCTCATCGCCGTAGCGTGCGTGGTGGCGGGCGTGTTTTTCTTGGCGACCCACGGCGACCCCACTCAGCTGGTGCTTACCCGTCAGGCGCTTACCTGGGGCTTGCTTTCGGCGATTTCGATGGTGTTCTATTCGATGCTTCCTGAGCCGCTGCTTGCACGCTACGACAGCATGTCTGTACTGGCCTGGGGCTTTGCCTTGGCGGCTGCGGTGCTGGCGGTGAGCCAGCATCCGTGGACCGTGTCGGTGGCGCTCGATGCGGCAAGCTGGATCGCCCTGGTAGGCGGCCTCTCGGTGCTGGGCACGGCGGTGGCGTTCATCGTCTACCTGCAGGGGCTCAAGCGGATTGGTCCCTCGCGCACGAGCATGCTGAGCAGCATGGAGGTGCTTACTGCCACCTGCCTCTCTGTGGTATGGCTCGGCTCTCCCTTCACGCGCATGGACTTCATAGGGCTGCTGTGCATCATGGCGACGGTGTTCTTGTTGGCAAAGCCCCAAAGCGGCGCCGAGAAGCGTCCTGTCGCGCCTGCTCTCAAGGGTGCTCATGCGGGTCGTGCGCACGCCACCGGGTCGATGGCCCCCATTACCGTCACCTCAAGACGGTAGGGGCGTTTAGGGACGAACGTGAACCGCGCCCGCCTATCGGGGCGCATCGTGCCCCGATAGGCAGCAGACGGACCCTGCGGCAGAAAAGGGGCTCACCGCATCGCAGATGTCGGGCTGTCGCGGTTTCCGTTTGCGATACGGGTGAGCCCTATCCGGATTCTCATGAAATTTGCCGTTGGCCCGTTAACGGCGTGTTTCGGCTTAATGAATCTGGCGTTACTGAAAAGGAATCGAAACACAGCTCTCCCACAATCGTCCTTGCAATGGGCCGCACGGAAACAAGGGGGAGAATCGTGATCGATACAGGAGATACCGCGTTCATTATCATCTGCACCGCCATGGTGTTCATCATGACGCCTGGCCTCGCGTTTTTCTACGGCGGCATGGTGCGCCGCAAGAACGTGCTCAACACCATGTTCATGTCGCTCATGGTCTGCGGCGTGGCGGGGCTGCTGTGGATAGTCTTCGGCTACTCAATCGCCTTTGGAGGCAGCGGCGAGGGGGCTGTCATTGGCGGGTTTGACCGGCTCTTTCTAAACGGCCTGACGCCTGACACCGTGCGGGACGGCACCACCCTGCCGGAGCTCGCATACGTCGGCTTCCAAGGCATGTTCGCCTTGATCACCATCGCCATCATCTCCGGCTCGGTGGTCGAGCGCATGCGTTTCAGCCGCTTTGTGATCTTTGTCATCTGCTGGATGGCGCTGGTCTATGCCCCACTTGCACACATGGTCTGGGGTGGCGGCATCATCGCCCAGCTGGGCGCCCTCGACTTTGCTGGCGGCGACGTCGTGCACATCTCATCGGGCGTGACCGGTCTGGTGCTCTGCCTTTTGGTGGGCGCCCGCCGCGGGCACGGCCTGCTGAGCTACCACCCGCATAACATCCCGTTTGTGCTGCTGGGCACTGCGCTTCTGTGGTTTGGCTGGTTCGCCTTCAATGCCGGCTCCGCGCTGGCGGCCAACGGCCTCGCCGCGCACGCCTTCATCACCACCTTCGCGGCAAGCGCCACCGGCATCTGCATGTGGATGCTTGTCGAGCGTATTGCCACCGGCAAGCCCACGCTGATGGGCGCGTGCACCGGCTGCCTGGCCGGCTTGGTCGTCATCACTCCCGGCGCCGGATTTGTCTCCGTCTGGGCGGCCGTGGTCGAGGGTATCATCGTGGTCCCCATCGTCTACTTCTGCATCACCAAGCTCAAGAAGCGCATCGGCTACGACGACGCGCTCGACGCCTTTGGCTGCCACGGCATCGGCGGTATCGTGGGCGGCATCTGCACCGGCCTCTTCACCACCCCTGAGCTGGCTGCCCAGGAAGGCATGGTCGGCCTCATCTACGGCAACGGGTCGCTCATGCTAGCGCAGCTCGAGGGCATCGGCATCACTCTGGTCCTGGTGGTCGTGGCCACGCTCGTCATCGGCGGCCTCATCAAGCTCATCGGCGGCGACCTGCGCGTCGGCACCAAGGAGGAGGCCAACGGCCTGGACCGCGGCGAGCACAACGAGAGCGCTTACCCCGCCTTCCAGGGCCTGGACTAACGGCGCGAGAGCGCACACGATAACAACGGCACGCTCACGCAGCGGCGAGCAGCAGAGAGGCGGTTTCGCACCATGAAAAAGGTAGAGGCCATCATCAGGCCCGAGAAGCTCGAGGACTTGAAGGACGCCCTGCTCAAGGTAAGCGTCCACGGCATGACCATCAACGAGGTGATGGGATGCGGCAACCAGCACGGCTATACCGAGTACCACCGCGGCAGCGAGGTCATCATCAACACCCTGCCCAAGGTCAAGGTTGAGATTGTGATGGTCGACGAGAAGGTCGAGGGCGCCATCGCCCTGATTGAGGAGATCGCCCGTACCGGCAACCCCGGCGACGGCAAAATCTTCATCAGCACCATCGACGAGGCGGTGCGCATCCGCACCGGGGAGCGCGGCATGGAAGCCATTTGAGGAAGGTGCCCATCGGCACTTGAGGGCGAGGCCCCGGGGGCAGGTCTGTCCCCGGGGCCTCGTTTGCCCTGCGCGACCGTCATGCCGGCATCGATGCTGTACTATGGGCTTTGGCAGATTAGTTAAACATTTTGGAGGTTTTCCATGGATCGCAAGGCGTTTTACAAGCTCACCAGCGGTCTCTACATCATCGGTACGCAGGCAGGCGAGAAGCGCGCCGGCTGCGTGGTCAACACGGTGCTGCAGGTGACGTCCACCCCGGCGCAGCTGCTGGTAGCTATCAACAAGGAGAACTTCACCTGCGGCGTGGTCAAGGAGGCGGGACGCTTCTCAGCCACCGTGCTGGCCCAGGGCATCGAGCCGCGCATCATCGGCACCTTTGGCTTTGCCACCTCGGCAGACACCGATAAGTTCTCGATGGTTCCCACGGCGGTCACCGCCGGCGGCCAGCCCTACCCGTCGGTGGGGGGCGTAGCGGTCTTCGACTGCAAGGTCGTGAATACGGTGGACGTGGGCACCCACCTGCTCTTCATCGGCGAGGTCGAGGATTCGGCGGTGCTGGGCGCAGGCGAGCCTCTCACGTACGCCTACTACCACTCGGTGCTCAAGCTCAAGACCCCGCAGAAGGCGTCCTCCTACAACCCGGACGAGGAGTAGGGCGATCTGGGGCGGCGCCTGATCATGTGCCGTATGCCCGGCGCTCGCTTACGCGCCGGCGCCGGGCGTACCCGCTAGCGACCTTGCCGATGAGTCCGTGGGGCGGACGCGCTCGATGCATCTGTTTCGAGGCGAGCCTCATTCCTGCGCTGCGGCTTGGTGTGGCAATATCTGCTTCAGAATCACCATCCGATTGGGAGAAAATGACGATAAACCCGCGCGGGTTCCTGCCTCGTCGGGACCTCATTCCGTATACTTGACAACCTGTGATGTCCGCGGCTCAAACTGGGAGGTGAGCCGGCCATGAGGTTCGACGTTCCGATAGTTGCCGAGGGGCTCGGGTGCAATACGGTGCTGATTTCGGGCATGGACAGGAACGCGGGGGCTTGCTCGCTGATGCCCGCGGACCAACGTCTTTGCCTGAAGTCGCTGCGTCTTATGACGGCTGGATGGGAGATTGCGCCGGGCGGAGACCAGACGCTCTGGGTCTGTGGGGCCGACTGGCTGCTGAAGCGCATGCCCGGATCGTTGCCAGCCAACCTTGCGGTGGCCTGTCGGGATGACCAAACCTGCCAGCAGGTGCTGGATGCCGCCACCGGGCACGTCCAGGCGCTGGCCGCTGTTCAGGAGAAGGACGGCGTGTCCGAGCTGCTCAACCGTATCGAAGTCCTGCTCGCCGAACTTGGCGAATGGGATGAGCGCATGCTGGCGACCTGGGCGGCAACCGGCAGCCATCCGGCGGTGCTTGAAGTTGCGGCTACGCGGCTGACCAACCCCATCGCCCTCTTTGACCTGGGAAACGTGCTGATAAGCTTCGCTGGCCAACTACCCCACGGGGCTGAAGCCACTATTTGGGGCGAGGTCCTCACACGGGGCTACTCGCCGCTTTCCTACTGCAACGCACGCGAGCAGCGCGCCATCAGCAAGCAGATGCTCGATAACGGAATCGCTCTTATCGCCCCGCACCAGGGCCACGGGCACTGGAACCTCGCCGCCGCCATTACCGCCAAGGGGCAGCCCTGGGGGAGCATCGCACAGGTAGATGTCTGCGGACCGTTCACTCCCGCTCAGCAGTCCCTCTTCATGCAGGTACGTTTTCGCCTTGAGCAGATGGCGGATTCAACCGCTCTTGAGAACCACCCTCGCGTCGAGGCTGCCCACTACCTGCGCATGGTGCTCGAGAACCGCGACGTGCCCGGAGGGCTCTTGAACTTCCATCTGAGGGAGCGCGGATGGAGCCTGCACGACGCTTACCTGCTGCTGTGCCTGCCGCTGGGCGTTCAGATAGACGATGAGGCAAATCGCCAGGCCTACGTACACCTGATGTGCGACGCTCTTCCCGAGGCTTTGGTGGTCGACTATGAGGACGCGCTGGTGGCGGTGGTCCGTGTCAGTGATTTTGAGGGGCGCTCCTCCGAGGTGGCCAAAAGACTTGCCGGCCTTTTGGGAGAGGCGGGTGCGCTCGTTGGGCTCTCCAGCGAGCTGGGAAACCTCCTCGAAGTCCGCTCCGCATATCGACAGGCCCGGATAGCGTACGAGATTGGCAAACGGAAGCAGGATGCCGGGGTGGTGTCGTTTGACGACGTCTTCGCCGACTATCTCGCAGGCGAGTTGGGCCGCACCTGCAACCTGCACGAGCTTGGACATCCTGCCGTGCTACGGATGTTGGAGAAGGTGCGGGCAGACCGTTGTACCGAAGTGCTGCGTTGCCTCTACGTCTATATGCTCTGCGGATGCAACACCGCGCAGGCTGCCAAGCGCCTCTTCATGCATCGCAACACCCTCGATTACCGGCTGCGGGCCATTGCCAAGGAGATGGACATCGATGCGGAGAACCTGACGGAAGACGAATGCTTCCGCATCGCTCTCACTTGCCTGCTGGCCTTGCACGGGTAGTGCGCTCGGCCGCTCTGAGATGGGTGCAGCCGAGCAGCACGCCGGGCCGCAGGCAGCGTGCGCTGGATCGCTAAGCCTGCGGCTTGGAATCCGTCGTGGGCGCCTGCTTTGGCAGGAACGCGGCCAGCAGGCAGGCTGCCACCGCGCAGACGCCGGCGAGCAAGAATGCCACCCCCAGGTTGTCTCCGGCCATGGGGAGGAT
>OMWF01000279.1 GCA_900314665.1 uncultured Actinomycetes bacterium | reverse complement strand
CGAGGAGGTGCGGCGCGTCCAGGACCTCCTCAACGGGAGGCCGAGGGAGACGCTGGGGTGGAGGACGCCCGCGGAGGCCGTCGTCGCGGTACTATCCAAGGCATCATGAGCGTGTGGTGCAATGATCACCTGACTCCGCCCAGAGTGGGAATCACATAATCTCGCAGGATTCATACGACTTGCAACAATTTGCATATATAGATATATATATATGCAAATTAATGAATATCTATTTCTTTGCAACCTATTCAATCCCTTGGGAGCGAGAGATGCCGAGAAACGCCGGTGCCTCAGGGCTTCTCGGATGCTATGTACGCGACGGGGCCTGGGGAATCGCCTCCCCGGGCTAAAGCCGCCGCGCTCCCCCAGCGACGGGCTGCACCCTCGGCGCCTGCCCTGCTCTTTATCCCAGCCCCGCCCATGCCATGATCTTGGGTGCGTATCCCATCACAAAGATGATGACGCCCAGCGCCGGAATGCCGTAGGTGCACCACAGGCGCATGAATCCAGGAAAGCGCAGGCCCTTGCCGGTGTTGGCCTCGTTCAGGAAGTTCTTCCAGCCCCAGCCCTTCTTTGAGGTGCAGAAGATGGCAAAGATGATGCCGCCCAAGGGCAGGATGTTGTTTGAGACGACGAAGTCCTCGATCGACTGGATGTCGCCGATACCAGGGATTTGCACGCCGCTCCACACGCTGAAGCCCAGCGCGCACGGCACGCTCAGCAGCGCCAGCGCCAGGCCGTTTATGAGCACGGCCTTCCGGCGGCTCTGCCCCCAGCGGTCCATCGACCAGGTGACCAGCAGCTCAAAGACGCCGATAACCGTAGAGAGCGCGGCAAACCCCATGAACACAAAGAAGAGCGCGCCCCAGAGCTCGCCCAGGGGCATCTGCCCAAACACCATGGGCAGCGTCACGAAGACGAGCGACGGGCCGGCGTCGGGGTTGATGCCGTAGGCAAAGCATGCCGGGAAGATGATGAGGCCGGCCATGATGGCGACTGAGGTGTCCATGGCCACGGTCGAGAGGGCCTCGCTTGTGAGGCGGTTCTCGCGCCCGATGCGCGAGCCAAAGATCTCCTGGCCGCCCATGCCCACCGACAGCGTGAAGAAGGCTTGGCCCATGGCTGCGTAGACCGCCTCGCCAAAGGTGCTGAGCTGCTCGGATGCGCTGTTGCCGGCAAAGAGGTGGCTAAAGTCGGGGGAGAGGAAGAAGGCGATTCCCGCGCCTGCCCCCGGCAGCGTCACCGCGCGGGCGCAGAGCGCGACCATGATGACCAGTAGCATTGTCATCATCACCTTGGTGATGCGCTCCACACCTTTCTCGACGCCCAGTCCGCAGACCACGACGCCCACCGCCACCGAGACCAGCATCCAGGCGATAAGCTCGGCAGGGTTGCCGATGAGGGCCGAGAAGGCCGTCGCCGTCAGCTCAGCGCTGGTCTGCGTGAACATGCCCGAGGCGAGCCGCGGGATGTAGGCCAGCATCCACCCGCAGACCGTGGTGTAGAACATGAGCAGCAGGTAAGAGCCCACGTAGCCCCAGGGCCCAAACCAAGCGAAGCTGCGGCGTGAGGGCAGCACCTCAAAGGCGCGGGCGGTGGAGCGCTGCGAGGCGCGGCCCACCGCAAACTCCATGACCATCACCGGCAATCCTAAAATTACCAGAAACACCAGGTAGATGACGATAAACGCAGCGCCGCCATACTGTCCCGTGATGAATGGGAAGCGCCAGACGTTGCCCAGTCCGATGGCGCAGCCCGCCGCCACCATGATGAAGCCGAGACGAGAGCTAAAGCGCTCGCGCTCCTCGGTCGGTTCCCCCGTTGCCATGCACGACCCCCTTTTGCGTCGGCTTTTCAGGGTACCTGCTGCGGGCGCTCAACGCTAGCGTTGGTGGCGCAGCCGCTCCGAGAGTCCCGCCTCGAGGGCGTCCATCTGGACGCTCGCGGCATCCAGATGCTGGTCCCAAGGCCAGGCGGAGAGCTCGTTGTTGACCCATTCGGGGTTGATGCGGCGCACCAGCGGGCCGATGGAGGGGTCGGTCCAGGGCTGGTGCTCATCGATGCGCAGCACGTGGTCGTAGCAGGCCGAGAACTTCTCCCAGTAGGTGGAAGCCTGCTTGAATGCGTCCGAGGGGCGGTAGGCGTTCTTCTCCACATAGGGGCCGGTGAGGGATTGATGCAGGTGCAGGCCTCGCACGTAGTCGGCCAGCCGCCCGTGCCCATCGAGCATCTGCCCCACGTAGGCGGCCGCCTCCCGCTGGGTGCGCAGCTTGTTGTTGGTGTGCAACAGGTGGCCGATGTCGAGCATGATGCCCTTGTTGGGGTGGGCGATGCCGTCCATCAGGCGCTGGGTCAGCGCAGGGTCGGTGAAGGTGAGCCCCGGCCACCAGATGTTCTCACAGAGAAACGCGACATTGGGATCGAGGCCCTCGGTGATGCGGTTTGCCAGCTCGATGGCCGCGTCGATGACCTGCTCGCTGGTGTGGGCAAAATCGTAGGTGAAGCACTCCTCAAGGCTCACGTCCGAGACATGAAAGACCAGGTACTCGGCACCGAGCTCGAGGGCGTGCGACAGGTCCTCCCGATAGCGGGCAACCATGTCGTCGGGAGTCGCTCCGCGAAAGTACTCTCGTGCCTGGCTCTGGCTGCCAAACTCCTTGAGCAGGGCGCTCTTGTCTTGGCGCCAGAAATCGAGCCAGTACGACCAGAACGTCAGATGGTATCCCACGGCTAGTCCGGCGGGGGGCAGCTCCTGCGTGTAAGGACGGTGGTCCCAAATGATCTCCAGGCCGTCAAGGCCTCGCTGCCGGCAGTCGGCGGCTACGTCGGCCATGGTGCCGACCTGGTCGAGGCAGCCATCGTAAAGTGCAAAGTTGGTCACGAACTTCATGTCGCCCTCCTCCGGCGATGACTGGCACTGGTTGATTCTGATTATGGTGCAGCTTTGCGCTGCTGTCAGGTGCGAGGAGGGAGCTGCGGGCGTCAGAGGCAGGAGCGGGATGCGGGGCCGTGCGGGGCGGCGGGCCGCGAGGCGCCTGGCGCACGAGGGAGCGCAGGCCCTCGGGGCGCCTGACGTGCAGGCGACCGCGCTCTGCCGGGCGGGCGAGCCCGCTGGCCTATAATGCCAAGGAGCATCAGCGGCGGAAGGGGCTGGGATGGGTCAGGCGGAGCAGCGAGTCGTCATCATCGGGTTTGGCACGGCGGCGGTCAACGCCCTTATCGGCTTGCGACGGGCCGGCTACCAAGGCAGGGTCACCGTGCTCACCGATAGCGACACCCTGCCGGTAAGCCCGGTCCTCATCTCCCATTACGCCGGCGGAACCCTGCCCTACGAGGGCGTATTTCCGTGGACGGCCGATGAGATCGCCGCTTTGGGGCCCGACCTTCGTGCCGGATGTCCGGTCCTTGCCATTGACCCCGCGGCTCATGAGGTGCGCACCGAGCAGGGCCCGGTGCCGTACGACAAATGCCTTATCGCTACTGGCAACACTCCGCTGCTGGTGGGATTCCCGCAGGTTGAGGCCGGCGCCTTCCGCACGCTGAGGACGCTTGCGGACGCTCAGGCGCTCAGGGACTCGCTGGCGCGCCCCGAGTGCCGGCGGGTACTGGTGAGCGGCACCTCGATGGTGGGCCTCAAGGCCCTCGAAGCCTGTCTCGACCAGGGCGTTCAGGTGACGCTCCTGGGGCGCAGCGAGCACATCCTCAAGCGCACCGCGGTGCCCGAGCTGGCAGCCCGATTTGAGCAGGCGCTGGCCGATAAGGGCGTCACGCTGCGGCTCGGCCAGCAAGCGCAGGATGCGGCTAGACAAGCGGACGGAACGGTTGCGGTCACGTTCTCCACGGACGGGGCCCAAGGCGAGACCGAGACCTTTGACGAGGTGGTTATCGCCCACGGCATGGTGCCCAACCTGGGCTTTGTGCCGCGAGGCTCGATGCAGATGGACCAGGGTCTGCTGGTTGACGAGTGGATGCGCACCAGCGACCCCGACGTCTACGCGGCCGGCGACGTGGCCCAGGCGCTCGACCTGAGCTGCGGCCAGAAGCGCATCGTGGCCCTCTGGAAGACCGCCTGCCTGCAGGGCGCCTGCGCAGGCAGGGCCATGGCCGCCGAGCTGGCCGGCCAGCCGTTGCCCGAGGATGCGCGTTACCAGGGCTCGCTGCCCAGCAACACCATCGCGGTGGGTCGCACGACGCTCATCTCGGGCGGACGCACAGATGCCGGCGAGAACAGCACCGTCGAGCTTGAGGAGTTTGAGCAGGGCGTGACGGCGCGCATCTGCGAGCAAGGACGTCTGGTGGGATTCAACGTCTTTGCCGCCGACGCCGAGCCCGACGGCCCGGTCTTCGACCGGGGCGCCATGCTCCGCCGCCAGCTGCTGGCGGGGCTGTGAGAGACCGCTGGCGGTCGCGCTGTCCCCGGCTCGACTCCTTAGGCAAACACCTGCGCCAGCCAGGGCCCGTACTCGCCCGACCACATGGTGTTGAGCCGATAAAACACCGTGTCCCAATCAAACTGGTTCTCAAAGATCAGCTCCAGGTAGTTTTTGTTCTCGACCGGGCGAGGCTCGCTCATTAGCTGGAAGGCATAGGTGTACGTGCAGGTGGGACACATCGTGACCACGGTTTGCCCGTCGTGCACGTACTGGAGCTTGCGGTCCACCTGGGCAGCCTGCTGGTTGGGGTCAAAGGCGCTCACCGCGCCGCCGGCTCCGCAGCATCCGCGAAAGATGGCCGGCGTGTCGGGCGACAGTCCCAGGAGCTGGCGGGTCTCGGCCAGATAGGCGCCGTCGCGGTCCTGGCAGGATTTGGAGAGGGCCACGTCCACGCCAGAAAGGTCTCGCTTGGGCGTGAACCCATGGTGATTGAGGAAGCTGGCCAAAGTCACCACCTGCGCTGCCAGCCCGTGCGCGGCAACCGTGCCGCGCAGGGCATTGCGGCAACCAGGGCAGACGCACACCACGGTAGAGGCGCCGGAAGCGGCAATCTCATCGGCGATGCGATCTAACAGGGCTTCCGCGCGGTCGAAGAAACCGGCACTCTTGAGCGGTGATCCGCAGCAGTGGTCGATCATGGTGGCCGTGCCACCCAGCTCCTCAACCGTGGCAAAGACCTCGCGCGTGAGCTCGGGCCCGTATGCAGCCAGCGAGCAACCCGGGAAGAGCGCCACCTGGCAGTCGTGCCGGCCAGCTCCCTGGTCGGTGTCTAGGTGTCGGGTCAGGTCTGGGTAACCGATGCCGTAGATGGCCCGGTAGGCGGTGAAGATGTCCCACTCCTGGTCGACCAGCACGCTGCTCCAGGCCTCGCGGGGGATGAGCCCCAGGTCTTGGAGGTCGGTGCGGGCGTGGTAGATGAGGTTGGAGACGTCGTTGTCGGCAAAGCAGACCTGCTCGCACGAGGTGCAGAAGTAGCACCCGCGCACTGCTTGAGTGAGCTGCTCGTTGGCGTAGATGTTCAGGGCCAGGTCCTGAGGGTCTTCGGAGGCGGCGTCTGCGGCGAGAAGCCCGCGGGCTATCTGCCCGAGCGTCATCCCGGCTTGCGTGAGCGACGGACAGGCGGTGGTGCAGTGCCCGCACTCCGCGCACTGCCCCAGGAACTCCCAGTAGGTATTTGCGCCTTGCAACATGCTCATCAGCGACTCCTCGATTGGCGACAGAGTCTCAGTATAGGCGTAAATCCAATTCTTGCCGGATGCGTGGGGCGAGGGCGAGGGTGCGGGGCGG
>OMWF01000286.1 GCA_900314665.1 uncultured Actinomycetes bacterium | reverse complement strand
GCGTGGAACCAGCGGGGGTCGCCCGCGGGCCGGAAGAACCCGGTCAGGGCCGGGTGGGTCCCGTCCGACTCGTCGAAGTAGTACCAGGAGCCGTCGAGGTGCCTCCACCCGCTCACGACGATCCAGGAGGTGCGGGCTTGGCCGTCGCTTGCCGCATAGTGAAGCCCGTCGGCGCTGCTCACCCAGCCGGAACGCATCGCAAACGTGTTGGGGTCGAAGTAGAAGCACGATCCGCCCAGGGTTTTGAAGCCCGTGGCGGGAATGCCGTCATCACTGAAGAAGTACCAGGTGCCCCCACGGTAGAGCCAGCCCGTCGCCAGGCTGCCCGACGTGGTGCGGTAGACCCAGCCCTCATCGCTCTGCTCCCAGGCGCCGGTATCAAGCCCGTAGGCGCTGGCGATGCCGTCGGCATCGGCGTAGCCCATCTGCCGCAGCACGTTGTCATCGGCGAGAAGAGCCGCGTCCTTGGCGTTGTCGATGAATCCGTGCTCGACGATGAAGCCGGGGATGCCCTCCATGCGGGACCAGCGGCAAGCGCCAAAGTAATCGCCGGTCGACCCGTCGGGGTAGTTCTCACCTGACTCGGTGTTCCTGGTCTTGAGGCCGCGGTCCCTCAGACCGAGGTCCGTCAGGCGGTCGAGGATGTCCTGGGCCGTCTCGCGCCCCATGACCACGCTCAGGCTGTAGTTGTAGGAGGAATCGTTCTGGACCCAGACCTCGGCTCCGGTGCCGCCGCCCGCGTTGATGTGGACGCTCACAAAGATGCGGGCGCCTTGGGAGACGCACCGCTCCACCCGTTCGCGCAGCGACTGCACGGTCTCCTTCTCGGAGCGCGACCAGACCACGTCCACGTTGCCATAGGTGGTCAGGCGCTCCGCCAGGTACTGCGAGATCTTCCAGGTGAGGTCGGACTCCTGCAAGCCGTGGCCTGTGGCACCCGGATCGGTTCCGCCGTGGCCGGGGTCGAGGCCCACCACAAAGCGGTAGCCGTCCGGGTCGACGGCGGCCGCGCCCAAGACGCCCTCGTCGGCGGCGGCCGTCGCGTCAGGGGCCCCGGGAGCCCCCATCTGGGACATCAGGGCTGCCACGCTATCGCTCGTCACCAGGTTGCCGTCCTCGTCAATGGCGCTCGCGGCGACCGTGGCGGTCGCCCCGTCTGCCAGCGCCATCCGCCCCGTCGCGGCTGCCACCGTGAACGCGCAGGTCCCGCCGTCGGAAAACTCCTGGGCGACCGCCTCGCCGGAACCGACGAAGGTCACCGACGCGCGCTTGAGGTGGTACGCGCCGACCGCAAGCCCCGCAGCCTGGAAGACCGCGCCATTGCCCGAGACCCGCTCCGCTGCGACCGCGGTCTCATCGCCCGCGTCGGTGGCGAGGATGATTTCGGCATCCTCGAGGGATGCGTCCTCGTCGGCGACGAGAAGGTGGAGCGTCTCCGTCTCCCCTTGGGCAATCACGGGCGACTCCACCACCACCGCCTGCACAAACGCCTGTTGCGCCTCTCCTTGCGAGGCCGCTGCGCGCTGAGCCTCGCCAGGATGCGCCGCGAGGCAAAGGGCCAGCGCCCCTGTCAGGGCAGCCAGGACGAGCGCCCCCGCCTTCGCGAATCGCGCAGTCCTCGGATGTCGTATGTCGTTCACAAAGCACCTCTGATTCGATTTGGATACGTTTCGACTTGGTAAGATAAGCTACCACAGGTTGTACCAACGGCCTGCGGCGCATTGTCCGAGCGCACGGACATCTCGCGCACGGGCGACGCTGCATCCTGCCGATGCGGTGTCTGCCCGTGCTGTGGATGAAACGGCCACATGACGTTGCGACGAGGATGCCGGGCGCCCTCCGCGGGCGCTACCTCCGGCAACATGTGGAGCAGACGCATTCGGCAGCAAGCCGCGCGTTACGCAACTCAGCCGTACAAGCCGCAGGTGAGCATGAAGGAGAGGCTGCGCATGTCCAGATCGAGATGGGCGAGAAGCCATGTTTGGCAGAAGCGCAGCAGGTCAAGGCCCGTTCTTGGGTCAGGGGGCGCCGACATCAGCTGCGCAAAGGTGGAGCGGATGCAGGCGTCTGTGCCCTGCAGGGTCGACACCGCGATTCGGACGCCCTCCACCCGGGCGGCGCAGTCGGCGCAGAGGCGCCCGCCCTCCGCATACGAGAAGGGCAGCGACAGCACGGGTCCGCCGACGACCGGCGCCGGCAGGGCCTCGCCGCACACGGCGCACGTCCACAGGCTGGGCCGAAAGCCCGCCAGGGAGACGCATTTAAGCACCTGGGCGGCGGTGAGGAGCGGCACCTGGGCGGACGGGGCTGCGCCCAGCGCCCTGATGGCGGCGAGGGTCATCGGGTGCACCTGGGAGAGCTGCTGGCCGGGCACGGTCACCCGGCTCAGCAGATCGCACATCACATCCAGGCCCGAGGCGTGCTCCAGATCCGCATGCGCGCTCGACAAGTCCTCATCGGACTTGGCCTCCTGCACGATGTCGAGGCTTCGCCCCCGGGCGAGCAGCGCCCGCACGCTCGACCCCACCTGCAGCGCCGACCCGAAGCGGCTACCCGGCTTGCGGGCCCCCTTGGCCACCGCCCGCACCTGGGCCCCCTCCTCGCCGACCAGGGTGACGATGGAGTCGGTCTCGGCCAGCTTGGTGGTCCGCACCACCAGCGCCTTGAGGTGGTAGGTGCGCGGCTGGCTCACGCTCCCTCACCGTAGCCGAAGCGCCTGATCTGGGCCGCGTCGCGCCGCCAATCCTTCTTGACCTTGACGTTCAGGTCGAGGTAGACGTGCGCGCCCAAGAGCCGCTCGAGGTCCTGGCGAGCCTCCGACCCGATCCGCTTGATCATGCTCCCCTTGCGGCCGATGAGGATGCCCTTCTGGCTCTCGCGCTCCACGTAGACGGTGCAGGAGATCTCATAGCCGCCACGCCCGTCGTCCTCCAGCGCATCGGTCTGGACGCCCACCGCATGGGGCACCTCGTCGCGGGTGTCGAGCAGCACCTTCTCCCGAATGGCCTCCGCCACCAGCACCTCGAGGGGCTGGTCGGTGGTGGTCCCACGCGGGAACCAGCGCGGACCAAACGGCAGCAGCTCGGCTGCAGCGTTTACGAAGCCGTCGACGTTGAAGCCGGTCTTGGCCGAGACGGCCACCACCTGATCCCACTTCCCCTCCTGGGAGGCGGCGGCTATCTGGGCGTCGACCACGTCCTGGCCCACCTTGTCGACCTTGGTGATGACCAGCAGCTTGCGGGCGCGCACGGGTGCGATCTGGCGGGCCACCCACTCGTCGCCGGTGCCGAAGGGCTTGCTGGCATCCACCAGAAACGCCACCACGTCCACGTCTTCCAGACCCTTGAGCGCGCTGCGGTTGAGCTCCTCGCCCAGGGCGTCATGCGGCTTGTGGATGCCCGGGGTGTCCACCAACACCATCTGCAGGTTGTCGCGGTCGAGGATGGCGCGCAGGCGATGGCGGGTGGTCTGGGCGGTGTTAGAAGTGATGGCGACCTTGGTTCCCACCACCGCGTTGGTGAGCGTCGACTTGCCCGCGTTGGGCCGCCCTACCAGGGTGATGAAGCCGGAGCGGAAGTCCGGTCCCACCTCGCCCTCCTCCTCTTCGGAGTCCTGGCCGGGAGTGCCGCCGCGCAGCTCGGCGAGGGCGGCCTCCAGGTCGAACTCCTCGCCGCCGTCCTCATCCTCGGGGTCGAAGTCCTCCTCGGGGTCAAATTCTTCCCGCAAAGCCTCATCTTCCTCGGCGGCCGGCTCATCGTAGAGGTCATGGGTGCTCTCGTTCATCGTCGTGTGATTCCTTTCAGGAGTGTTCGCGGGCAGACGGCCCAAAGGCGGAGAGGGTCAGAAGACCAGGGCGAGGAGCGGCGGCCCGAAGATGACGATGCCGATAACCACCGCGAAGAGCGCGAGCGCCAGCACCGCCCCGGCGGCGCAGTCCTTGGCCGCCTTGGCCAGCGGGTGGTAGCCCGGAGAGGCCAGGTTGACGGTGCATTCCACCGCGGTGTTGAGCAGCTCGGCGGAGATGACCGCCCCGCAGGTGAGCATCAGGATGCAGAACTGGGTGGGCGGAACCTTGAGCAGCAACGCCAGAACCACCACGATGGCCGTGGCCGTCAGGTGGATGCGCAGGTTGATCTGGGTCGAGATGCCGTACCGGATGCCTTGGAAGGCGTAGCCGAAGCGGGCCCGCATGCTGGGGGCGGTGGGCACCTCGGCGGCCCGCAGGGGGTCGGTGGGCCCTGCCTCGGGAACCGGGCCGGTGGTGGGGCGATAGCGGTCGAACTCGCTGCGGGCGCGGTGCTCCTGGGCGCGGTCCGCCTCCTCGTCGTCCGGGCGGTTCTCGGCCTCTTCGTGAGTGCTCGCCATCTCTGGCAGACCTCCTCTCAGGCGTGGCGGCGGTCGGCTGCGTCCTGATAGCCGAGCACGTCGTCTCGCCGAGGCATTCCCTGGCCCTCGCGCCAGGCGGTGATGATGCGGCGCTCCTCGGCCTGCATCTCGGCGGCATCCGCGTCCTCGATGTGGTCGTACCCCAGCAGATGGAGCACGCTGTGCACCGCCAGCATGGTCATCTCCTCGTCAAAGGAGTTGCCGTAGGTGGGGGCCTGCTCGGCACAGACCGCGGGGGCGATCACGATGTCTCCCAGCACCAGCGGCTCACCCGCCTCCACCTCCTCATCGTCCAGCTCGTCGCAGGGAAACGACAGCACGTCGGTGGGGCGGTCGACCCCCCTGAAGGTGCGGTTGAGCTCGTGGATGCGGGCGGTGTCCACCAAAGAGACGCTCACCTCGGCATCGGCGGGCACCTCCATCTGCGCTAAGGCGAAGGACACCACCTCGCGGATGCGCTCGTCAGGCCATACGGGCTGTTCGGTCAGCTCGGAGCTGTCGATGATGATGCTCATGCGCTCCGTCCCCCTTCGGTCTTCTTTGATTCCGCCGTTGCGCCGCCGTGCTTCTCGGCCTCCAGACGTCGCCGGTCGGCCCGGTCGTACGCGTCCACGATGGCCGCCACCAGGCTGTGCCGCACCACGTCATGGGCCGAGAGGGTGACGAAGGCGATGTCGTCGATGCCCGCCAGCACGCCCTCGACCGTCCTGAGCCCCGAGAGCCCCCGGGTCAGGTCAACTTGGGTGATGTCGCCGGTGACCACCATCTTGGACCCGAACCCCAGGCGGGTGAGAAACATCTTCATCTGGTCGGGGGTGGTGTTCTGGGCCTCGTCAAGGATGATGAAGGAGTCGTTCAGGGTACGCCCGCGCATATAGGCCAGGGGCGCCACCTCCACCATCCCGCTCTCGATGAGCCGGTCGCCGCGGTCGTTGTCGACCAGGTCGTAGATGGCGTCGTACAGGGGGCGGATGTAGGGGTCGACCTTCTCGGTCAGGGTCCCGGGCAGAAAGCCGAGGCTCTCGCCAGCCTCCACCACCGGGCGGGTGAGGATGATGCGCTTGTACTCGCGGTGCTGCAAGGCCGAGAGCGCGAGGGCCATGGCCAGGTAGGTCTTGCCGGTGCCGGCCGGCCCGATGCCAAAGGTGATGGTGTTGGTGCGGATGGCGTCCACGTAGCGCTTCTGCCCCGCGGTCTTGGGCCGGATGGCCTTGCCCCGGAAGGTGAGCAGCACGTCTTCGCGCAGGTCCTTGGGTGCGTACTCGCCATTGCGCAGCAGCTCGATGGCGTGGATCAGGTCGCGGCGGGTCATCGGCTCCCCCGCCTGTGCGCGCTTTACGAGCTCGGTGAAGAGCGAGGTGAGCATCTCGCCCTCGGTCTTGTCGCCGGCTATCAGGATCTGGTCCCCCCGCACTGTGATGCGGGAGCCGAAACGGCTTTCTATCAGGTGCAGGTAGTCGTCGTTCACACCGATGATGCTCACCGGGGAGACGCCGACCGGGATGGTCAGGCGCACTTGATTGCTCTCCAACGCACGCTCCTTAGGTGATCGACCGCGGGTGCAGCCCAACGGGCCTTATCACAGCAATCGTAGCATGATGAGGTCGGCGCGGAGCGCGCAGCCGCGGCCGCCGAGAGGCGACCAGCGAAGTTGTCAAAGAGAACCGCCCCGGTGGCACCCTTCCGTCACAGAGCCTCGCCGCGCAGGGCTCCGTCGGGGGTCGCCTCGGTGAAGCGGACCAGAATGAGGGCGCCCGGGCTGGCGGCGTCAGAGGCGCAGACAACCCGGTGGTAGCTGCCCGATGTGCCCTCTCCCACCTGCTCGAAGACCACCAGCTCGACGCTTCCCACGCGACCTTGGGCATCCTTTGCACGCATCCGGTCGGAGAGCCGGCGCAGGCGGTCCGCGCGGTCGGCCGCTACCGGGGCCGGCACCTGGTCAGTGCGGGCCGCCGCCGGCGTCCCCTCCCGTCGCGAATACCTGAAGACGTGCATCTTGGAGAAGCGCTGGCGCTCGCAGAAGGAGAGGCACTCGGCAAAGTCCTCCTCGGTCTCCCCGGGAAAGCCGGCGATGACATCGGTGGTGAGGGCGATGCCCGAGACGGTGCGGCGGGCCCGCTCGACCATGCGCGCGTACTCCTCCGCCGTGCCCTTGCGGCCCATCTCCGCAAGCGTGCGCCGACAACCGGACTGAAGCGGCACATGGAGGTGCCGGGCGACCCGCTGGCCCCCCGCCGCCATGGCGTCGAGAAGCTCGTCGGTGACCTCCGGCGGTTCGACCGAGCTCAACCGCACCCGGGAGATGGCGGTGCGAGTGAGCACCCGCCCTAAAAGTCCTGCCAGAGAAAGGCCTTCGTCGTCGTATCTTCCCAGGTTGATGCCGGTAAGCACCACCTCGCGCACCCCGGCTGCCCCAGCGGCGGCCACCTCGGCCACCACCTGGTCCGCCGGCCGGCTCTTGGCCTTGCCGCGGGCCACGTGCACGATGCAGTAGGTGCAGGCGTTGTCGCAGCCGTCCTGTACCTTGACGCCCATCCGGGTGGGGTACCCCTCGCCAACCCTGACCTGAGCCGGCATGTCCGCCGCACGCTGCGGATCGAGCCCTAAGAGCTCGGCGGCGAGCGCCGGGACCCTGCACCGGTCCGGCTCGAGCACCACCCGCTCGCCCAAGGCGGCAAGCTCGTCCGGATGGATGGCCGCGCCACAGCCGGTCACCACGACCCAGGGGGCGAGCGTCTCGCGAAGCGCCCGGTGGATGGCCTTGCGGGCCTTCTTATCGGCTTCTCCCGTGACGGTACAGGTGTTGATGACCACCACCTGCGCCTCGTCTTGCGAGACGGGCCTCCCGCCCAGGGCGGCAAGACGGCTGAGGAACACGTCCGACTCGACCCGGTTGACCTTGCATCCCAGGTTGCAGATGTGGAAGGCAGGCTGTGCGACCAAGTCTGGCGAGACGGGGCTCATGCGCCGCTTCCCGGACGGGCAAGGGCGCCGACGGCCTGATCGACCGCCTGGGAGACGGCGTCTTCGACGTCGAGCACCTTGGGCCCCAGGGTGGCTGCCGTCGCGCCCATCGAGGTTAGCGCCTCGGCCTCGGCGCGGTCGAAGCCGTCGACCGGCCCGATCACCACCAGGCCCCGGCTGGCGCCGTCCATGACCTGGCCCACTTTGGGCGCCAGGCGACGAGCCTCCTCCCAGCACAGCGCCACCGCCCCAAACTCGCCGAAGAGCTCGGTCAGGTCGAAGAGCGACAGCGGGCCGCTGAGCGCGAACGGACGGCCGTCCTTCTGCGAGAGCTCGGCGAGGGCCTTCTCGAGCCGGGGCATGACCGTAAAGGCGAGCCCTTGCGGGGAACGCTCGCTGGCAAAGACCACGAACGAGGAGACCCCGCGCTCGAAGGCCTCGGCCAGGCAGGCCTCCATGCGGTCCGGGTCGCTCACGGCCAGCGCCAAGGTGACCCCGTCAGCCACCTCTACCGGGTCGAACTCGCCGGCAAGCCCCGGCTTGACAAGCGAGGCTGGCTTGTGAATCTGCATATGCCGGCGGGCCGGCTGCTGCTCGTCTGCCATGGCGCTTCCTCAAGAGAGGGCGTCGCGCAGCCGCTGGAAGGGGGTGCGCTTCTTGCTGATCTGGTCGCCCAGCTCAACCGCCAGCTTCTCCATCAGCTCGCGCTGGCTCTTGGTGAGGTTGCGCGGCACCACCACGTCCACATGCACCAGCAGGTCGCCGCGGTTGTCGCTCTTGAAGCGGGGCATGCCCTTGCCGCGGACGCGCACCACCTGGTCGTCCTGGCAGCCCTCGGGGACGTGCACCAGGACCTTCTCGCCTTCGAGGATGCCGGGCACCTCGATGTCGGCGCCAAGGGCGGCTTGGGCGATAGACACCGAGGCCCGGGTATGGAGGTTGTCGCCCTCGCGCTGGAAGAACTCGTGCTCCTGGATGCGCACGGTGACGATGAGGTTGCCGGCGGCAGCGCCGTTCATTCCCGCCTCGCCGTAGCCGGTGACGCGCAGCTGCTGGCCGTCGCGGATGCCGGCCGGCACGTCCACGGTCACGTGCTGGCGGTCGGGCACGCGGCCCTGACCGTCGCACTCGGGGCAGGGCTTGTCGATGCGCGTGCCCACGCCGCCGCAATCGGGGCAGGTGGTGGCCGTCTGCATGTCGCCCAGGATGGTGCGTTGGACCCGCACCACGCGACCGGTGCCCTGGCAGGTGGGGCAGGTCACCGGCTGGCCGCCGTCCGCGGCCCCGGTGCCGCCGCAGTCCTCGCAGGGGGCCAGGCGGTCGTAGACGATCTCCTTCTTGACCCCGGAGGCCACCTCCTCGAGCGTCAGGCGCAGGCCCACGCCCATGTCGCGGCCCTCTTTGCGGACCGCGCGGCGACCGCCGCCACCGCCGCCGAAGAAGTCCGCGAACAAGTCGCCCATCCCAAAGCCGCCGAAGATATCGTCAAAGTTGACGTTCTGGAAGCCGCCGGGGCCGCCCGCTCCGCCGGAAACCGTGCCGAAGCGGTCGTACTGCGCCCGCTTGTTCTTATCGGAGAGGACGTCATACGCCTCGTTGAGCTCCTTGAACTTTTCCTCGGCGTCAGGGGCTTTGTTCACGTCAGGGTGAAGCGTGCGCGCCTTGTGTCTGAAGGCCTTCTTGATCTCTTCATCGCTGGCGTCGCGAGAAACGCCCAGCACCTCGTAGTAATCGGTTGCCAACACCCTGTCCCTTCATGACGACAAACATGGCCCGGCTCCGCCCGCACTGACGGGGCGCCCGGGACCTTTGGTGCAATTCTAGCCGTGCCTGTGGGGATGCACGCCAAATTGCCGGCTCTGCGTTACCTAAGCGTAGCTTCCAGCGTCACCGCGGCGGCGCGAATGGCGGCGATGGCCTTGGCGTAGTCCATTCGGGTGGGCCCCACCACCGCCACCAGGCCGTCGGCGTCGAGGGCGGAGTAGCCGGTGGCGACCACGCTCATCGGCGGCAGCCCGTCGCCGTTCTCGTGCCCGATGCGTACCACCACGCCCTCCACCTCGGCCACCCCGTCGAGCAGGCGGGCCAGGCCATGGCCGTCCTCGAGCAGCCTGGTCAGCGGCACCGCCGTGGCCGGATCGGTGAACTCGGGCTCCTCGAGCAGCGACGAGAGCCCTGAGCGGTACGGCGCCTCCGGCTGCTGGGAGGAGAGGCACGCCCCCACCTCGGCGATGATGCGGCGGGCCAGCGGCGTGGAGCCCAGCAGGGCGGCTAGCCGGTCAGGGTCCTGCTCGGCAAGCTGCCGCACCTTTCCCGCCTCGCGCCCGCCCAGCACCTCGTTCAAGCGCGACTCGAGGTCCGCCAGGTCGGCGGGGTCGACCTCGACCGGCAGGCTCACCCGCCGGTTGGCGACGGTCCCATCCTGCATGACCACCACCACGACGCAGGAGGCCGCGGTCACAGGAACGATGGAGATGCGTCGCGGCTGGGCCTTGGCGATGGTGGGGGCGGCGATGATGGCCAGGCAGCTGGTGAGCTTGGTGAGGGCGGCGGTGACGCCGGAGATGAACTCGTCGAACTCCGTAGCCCACCGGATGGGCTCAAAGGCTGCCCGGGCCTGCCTCTCGAGGCTGTCCACCTGCTCCCGCTTTGCCTTGAGCCCGTCGACGAAGGTGCGGTAGCCAGCATCGGTGGGAATCCTCCCCGCGCTCACGTGCGGGGAGAGGACGTAGCCCCCCTCCTCGAGGGCAGAGAGCTCGCTTCTCACGGTGGCCGCGCTCACCCCCAGGTGGTACCGCTTGACGAGGGTGTTCGATCCCACCGGCTCGGCGGTGTACACGTACTCCCCCACCAGCGCGTCAAGAATCTTGCGCTGGCGTTCGCTGACCTCCATGGGACCTCCCCTCGGTTGCCGGCCAGAACCACTCAGGCCCTCTCACTGTAGCGCAAGGCGGCGAGACAGGCGGGCGCGGGCGGCTGGCGCCCAATGCCCGGGCCGTCACCCGGCCAGGTCCCACAGCCGCTCAAAAAGCTCGTTTCCCAGAAGCCAGCCGCGGTCGGTGGGAGCCAGGCGGCTCCCTGGGGACCCCGGCTCTTCTCGCCATGACGCCAAGCCGTCCGCCACAAGCCCCGCCAGGGCCCCGTCAAGACCCGGGAGAAGCGCGCGGCAGCGCTCGACGAGCGCGGCGGGAACCCCGCGCACCAGGCGCATCCCGAGCATCAGGTCCTCGGCCGCCGCCTGCCGCGCGGAGAGGCACTCGACCTCGACCGGCATGCAGATGTCGCGGGCGAAGGCGACCGCCCGGCGGCGGGTCTCATCGCGCACCTGCCCTCCCCGCTCCGCGCCGGCGGGCAGGGCGGAGGCCCGCACCCGCGC
>OMWF01000284.1 GCA_900314665.1 uncultured Actinomycetes bacterium | reverse complement strand
CTGCCCGGTGCGGCGGCGCTTGCGCAGGCGGACCGCACGGTCACCTCGACCGCCGTCAACCTGCTTCCCTCGCTTTCGACCCTGGAACTGCTCCCCGAGGCGCTCTTTGGGCGCGGCGGCGCGTACCAGCCCGATTACGTGCAGTGCTACCTCTATCCGCTGGTGCTGATTATGACCCCGCTCCTGCATCCCCGCAGGTTGCCGCCCCACACGGCGCGCAAGACGGCGCTTGCCCTTGCCTTTGGCGGGCTCTGGCTCATCCCGGCCTCCTCGAGTGCGATGAATGCGTTCTCATACCCCACCACCCGCTGGTGCTATCTGGTCGTCTTCTGCGTGGCCTGGGCCTTTCCGGACTGGGTCGAGCAGCTGGTCGCTCAGCGCAAGGCCACGACAGGGGCGGTGGCGGGGGCGGCCGCGCTCGCCTTTGCCTTCCTGCTCACGCGCGACCTGCGGCTGGGGCTGTTCTCCGAGCGCTCCGGATACGTCTTCGACTCCACCGGACGCATCGACGCGCTCATCGCCCTGCTGGGGGTGGCGAGCCTGGTGGTGCTGTGGCTCTACCAGCGCCGATACGAGCCTCAGCGGGAGCCTGCAGCAGGCGCGTCCGCGGGCGCGGGCGCGCGGCGGACAGGGGGCTGGCGGCCCCAGCCGGCCCCGATGGCCGGGGGAGCGCGGCAGGCGGGGGGCCGCGCCGACGGGCGGACGTGGCTGCCGGCGCTCTTCTCGGCGCTCATCCTGGCGGGGTTCGTGTGCGCCATGCCTTGCGGACCCTATGCGGCGTGGAGCGGGTACCGCGACAGTGGGGGGATGGGCGAGCCCATGACCGCGCAGCAGGTAAACGACCTCTTCACCGGGGGCGCGACCTCGAGCGCCGCCTACAGGGAGGTTGCCGATGGCGGAGGGGGGTTCTCCCGGTTTGTGGACGACCAGTCGGTGGAGTTCTCGTCGGTCGGCTATCAGCGCAACGAGAACCGCACCTGGGTCATGGGCGGCTACGGGGTGAGCGCATACAACTCGATGATCTCACGGACCTTGAACCAGGGGCTCAAGTACGGCTACGGGGTGACGAGCACCATCGATCAGCCGTCGCAGTACCGGGGGCTGGGGCACCGGCTGATGCTGGAGGAGGCCTGGGGCGTGGACCGCAAGCTCAACGTCACGGAAGCCGAGAACCTCTACGGCTATGCCGAGACGGGCAGCAACGGGGTCTGGGCCACGGACCGCTCGACCGGCATCGACCTCTGGTATCCTCTCGCGACATCGGCCGAAGATGCCGGGAACTGGTCTTTTGCCGCGCGTGACGCGGCCGTGCTGCAGACCGCCGTGCTGGGGGGCGCGGACCTGGCTGCCGCAACGTCCGCCGGGGTGGCGGAGGGCGCCCCCGACCTGTCCACCGTCACCGAGGTGGCGCTGGGTCCCGGCGCGGTCTCGATTGCAAACGGCAGCTATGCGGATGGCGTGCTCACGGCCGGCACGGGCGGGGCCACGGTACGCATCGCAGTCCCTGCCGACCTGTCGGGCGCGGCAGGGGAGTACCTGCTCTCGGCCACTGTGGTGCGCGGCGATGGGCAGGGCTGGTCCTTCTCGGCAAACGCGGAGCGGTACAGCGTGATGGGGGATGACGCCAAGTGGAACTATCCCAACGACACCTACACCGTCTGCTTCCCGCAACGCGGCGGCGACCTTGAGGTGACGGTCTCCGAGGGAACCTACCAGGTCTCGGGCGTCTCGCTGGCCTTCAACTCCTATGCCCTGCTCGACTCCTGGACCCTGCAGGCAGAGGCCGTCAGCCTGCAGGGTCTGGAGATGGACGGCCACCACGTGTCGGGGACTGCAGAGGTGCCCGAGGCGGGCATCCTCGCCCTGTCGATACCTTACGACTCGGGATGGAGTGTCGAAGTTGACGGCAAGCCAGCTCGACTGCTGCAGGTCAACGGCATGATGATGGGGGTGCAGCTCGACCCGGGCACCCATCAGGTGACGTTTACCTATCGCAACCGCTGGCTTGCGGCAGGCGCCGTCGTGAGCGCCGCCACCCTGGCGCTTATCGGCTTGGGTGCGCTGCTGCGGCGCCGCAGGCGGGGCAGCCAGCACCAGGGCGTGCGCCGCCCCCGTCCGATTCAGTAAACTGGGGAGCCGTATAAGCAGGGTCAGCGGGCAGGGCGTTCGAGAACAGCGGCCGGAGGGTGCGAGTCAGCAATGCGCATCACGTTCATTATCCCAAGCTACAACGAGGAGGCCAACGTAGCCCCCTTCTTTGATGCGGCGACTGAGGCCTTTGCGCGGCAGTCGGACTTCGATGGATTCGAACTTCTCTTCATCGATGACGGCAGCACCGACGGCACGCTGGCAGCGATCAGGGAGCTTGTGCCTCCGGCTCAGGTGGACGTGCGGGCGGTGAGCTTCTCGCGCAACTTTGGCAAGGAAGCCGGAATGTACGCCGGACTGCAGCACGCCACCGGCGACATCCAGGCCATCATCGACGCCGACTTGCAGCAGCCCCCGCGGGTGGCCTTTGAGATGGCGCACCAGCTGATCTGCCATCCGGAGTACGACTGCGTGGCGGCCTATCAGGAGCAGCGTAAGCAGGGGGCCGTGCATAACGCCCTGGCCAGGCGCTTCTACAAGACGCTCAAGTCCAGCTCGGGGATGGACGTGGTGGCCGACGCCTCGGACTTCAGGGCGTTCAGGCGCAATGTGGCCGACGCCCTGCTGCAGATGCCCGAGTACTTCCGCTTCTCCAAAGGGCTCTTTAGCTGGGTGGGCTTCAGGACCTTGGCCTGGCCCTACGAGGTGCAGGAGCGCAACGCCGGGTCCAGCAGCTAGTCGACGCGCAAGCTGGCCAGCTATGCGCTGGACGGAATCCTGTCGTTCTCGGTCAAGCCGCTGCGGGCGGCCACCATGGCTGGGCTGCTGCTGTCCCTGGCCTCCATCATCTACCTGATCGTGGTCTTGGTGCAGACGCTCGCCTTTGGCGTCGACGTGCCCGGCTACGCCACCATCGTCTGCCTCATCCTGCTGATGGGCGGCATCCAGCTGCTGGTGCTGGGCATCATCGGCGAATATCTGGGCCGGGCTTACATCCAAGGGAAGATGCGACCCATCTACCTGGTGCGCGAGGAGTACGAGAAGCGCGGAAGCGACGAGTCGTGATGCCTGGCCGTCTGCGGCTTCAATACCTCGGACGTCGCTGCGACCAGACCCGCGCCCGTGGCCGGGCCGGAGTGAGTGGCAGCGTCCGTGTCAGGGCTGGAACGTGCGAGCCGAGCCAAACTTTGCGTATTGCATCATGGGTAGGGACTCTTCGCCCCTCACCGCAGCGGCCGCCCCTCTCTCTCGCAGCTCGGCTGTGTCGCGGATGTAGCGATTTGTGCGGTTTTGGCTTCGTGCGCCCCGTTCCGTGTCGCGGATGTAACAATTTGTGCGTTTTTCAGCAAAGCCAGGGAGCGGCTGCCATTCGCCTTGCAGCAAAAGCCCAGGATTCTGCTGATTTAAACTATCCATCCGTGCTTCTCCGGGGAATCGGCGGCTTGGAATCGCACAAATCGTTACATCTGCGACGGGGCCGACTCGTTGGGACTCCAGGTTCCGGCGGCAAGCTGCGGGAAGCGTCCTGGCTTGAGCCCGGCAGCACGGGGTTCTAGGTTTTGAAGCACGCTTGTGTGCGTTTGCGAGGAAGACGGCCCTCCTGGCGGTGCGCGTCTCGCGCTTACGAGCGAAAGACCACCTTGCGGTAGAGGACAAAGTTCCAGCAGGTCACACACGCCATGGGGATGAGCTTGGCGATGAGCGAGCTTAAGCCCGCGCCTACCAGCACGTCCACGACGACCGTGGAAAACGCCGTATTACAGCAGAAGAGCACCAGGTAGAGCACGGCGCTGCGAACCGGACGCGCGGTCGAGTTGAATGTGAAGCTGCGATTGCTCGCAAAGTTGAAGACCGTGGCGGCGACGGTGGCAGTGATGTTGGAGGCAGCCACGTTCCATCCCGCCAGCAGGAAGAGCAGCTGGAATCCGCCGTACTCGATGAGCGCCGAGGTGCCCCCCACCAGCAGGTACTTGATTCCCTGACCGGTTATCGAGCTGCTTTGCCGCAACTTTCCGAGCTGCATCGCCCAGGTCCTCCTCGCTCGCATGCGCCTGCCAGCAGCGATTCTAGCCGAGAAGAGCGCAGGCTCGCGGCGGGGCGAGGGTGCCAGCGGGTTGGCGGCAAATCGGGGGAGCGCCCGCATCTGGGGGTGGGGCTGCGTCCGAGGACGGGTTTCCCATCATGGCCTATCCTGTAGGGGATACGCCTGGTGCAGAGGCAGAGACGCGAGGGGAGAATCGCCTATGATTGGGAGCGAGTACGAGGGGCTCGAGGTGCGCCGCGCCTTCTGCCAAATGTGCGGACCCGGTAAGACCAGGTGCGCCACCCTGTGCTATCTGCGCGACGGGGTGTGGGAGCACGTGGAGGGCGACCCCGCCTGGGGCAATAACGGCGGCGCGGGCGGGCGATCGCTCTGTCCCAAGGGCAATGCGGCGCCTCAGGTGGTCTCGTCTCCCATCCGGCTGACCCGTCCCCTGCGTCGGGTGGGCGCCAAGGGCGAGGGGCGCTTCGAGCCTGTGAGCTGGGACGAAGCCCTCGATTGCATCGCCTCCACCCTGCTTGAGCAGAAGGAGCGCTACGGGGCCAAGAGCCTGGGGATACTCTCGCCGCAGTTCTTTCCCGTGCTGGCCACCTTTGGACGGCGCTTCCTGAACGTCCACGGCAGCCCCAACTACCTGCACTCGGGCATCTGCCACTCGCAGCGGGTCTTTGCCGATCAGGTCACGCTGGGCGGACCCACCCACAAGCAAGCCCGCAGCGCCGCCCCCAAGCAGCTCGATAAGACCAGGCTGCTGGTGGTCTGGGGCTGCAACACCGAGGCCTCGGGAGCCAACCAGGGCGACCCGCGCAAGCGCCTGGACGCCATGGCCGCCGGCTGCCGCGTCGTAGACATCCGGCCTATGCGCGAGCCGCTGGGCAGCCGGGCCGACCTGTGGCTGCCCATCCGCCCGGGAACCGACTGCGCGCTGGCCATGAGCCTGCTCCACCTCATCATCGAGCGCGGGTGGTACGACCGTGAGTTTGCCGATCGGTGGTGCACCGGCTTTGAGGAGCTCGCGGCGCGGTTGGAGCACTGCTCGGCCGCATGGGCCAGCAACATCACCGGTCTGCCGTCCGCGCAGATTGAGGAGGTGGCCCGGCTGCTGGGCACGGTCAAGCCGATGGGAATCCGCATCGGCAACGGGGTGGGAGACCAGAGCGCCGACGGCTTCTGGACCGTGGCCTGCATCGACTTGATCGTAGCCCTGACCGGCAACCTCGGCATCCCCGGCGGAGCCGGCGCCGGCAGAAAGCCGCCTGCCCCGACGATCCGCCTCAAGCCCTTCGACCTGCTCTCCGAGCGCTTGCGGCCAAGCGCCGAGGACCTTGCCCACGGGTGGATGCCGGGGGTGGGCGACCTGGTGGCCCCCGAGACGCCGCGCTGGTTCCAGACGCCCGCCACGGTCGAGTCGGGCCCTACCAGCCAGTATGAGCGCGGACTCATGAGCGTGCTCACCGGCAGGCCCTACCCGCTGCGCACCGTCATCGCCCAAGCCACCAACCCCTTGAGCGCCACGCGCGACCCCAAGCGGGTGGCGCAGGCTTTGGCGGCGCTCAACTTCTACGTGGTCATGGACGTCGCATACAACCCCTCGTGCGATTACGCGGACATCGTTCTGCCAGCTGCCACCGACTACGAGGTGGGCGCTCTTATCGCCGAGAAGCACACGCGCAAGGGCACGCTCATCGGGCTCTCGCAGCAGGTGGCGCAACCGGTGGGGGAGAGCCGCGGCGACGCCCAGTTCTACCTGGACCTCGCCTGCCGCATGGGCTACGGAGACGATTTCTGGGGCGGCAGCATGGACGCCTATCTGGAGGAGCGCCTCGAGGGGACCGGCATCACGCTCGAACGCCTGCGCGAGGAGGGCGCGGTGCTGGTGCCGAGAACCGACGGGCCGCAAGATCCGGCTGAGGCCTCAGAGCCGTCGGCGCCCACGGCTGCGCCCGATTACGCGCG
>OMWF01000285.1 GCA_900314665.1 uncultured Actinomycetes bacterium | reverse complement strand
CCACCCTGAATAACAAACTCACGCAGGAGCTTGTCCAGCCTCATGTTCACTTTGAACGGCGGTATCGGCTTGCCTTCCTTCCCGACAAAGTAGTCCCGCGCCTTGCCGAGGTCAGCGGTCTCCTTCAACGCATCGAAGCGACCATACTCATTGATGTTGTCCTCGGTCACATGGCGCGCCATGAGATCACGAAGTTTTCCCTCATCCACGCCGATTGCCGAAACCAGTGCATTTACCTGAGAGTCCTTACCTCGCTTCTGGAAGTCGTTGATGTAGTCCATGAGGGTCTTGTCAGGCACGACCTCCAGCTCACCACGCTGCGCAGCGTGGATAACGAGCTCGGCCGCAGCCTGCTGCTCTTGGGTGAGACTCGCGAAGGAGCTGTGAAGAAGCTCGAGAGCGGCCTTGGCCTCCTCGCCCTCGTCAATCTTCTTGAGCCACTTGGCGAAGTTCTCGTTCATGTAGTCGGTGTCGATGCGCCCGGTGTCTATCTCCGTGAGGTAGCCATCGATGTCGAACGGCACGTCATCCGACCCATCGCTTGGTTCCCGCTCGAAGAGTTCCTTGTAGCGCAGGGCAAGGACGAGGTACGTCTGCTGGTCGAGCGCCATCACGACCTCGGTTTCCTCCCCACTATCGCGATGGAACTTGTAAGTAGATTTCTCCCAGGTGAACCCCTGCACCTTTGCGGCCTCGATGAGGTCAGAGAGCTGCTTGAACAGCTTGGCGAACCTCGCGCATGACGCGTCCGAGTCGGGAAGCCTCTCGAAGTTCTTCACCCCATAGCCCTCGAACACGCCCCTGATGTCCTCGAAGCACATGTTGATGTGCTCCAGGTTGCTCTCGAGCTTGTCCACGAACAGACCGAACGGACGGTCCCCCGAGTAGAGCCTGACGGCATCGTCAACGTTTTGTCGCATCGTGTGAGGCCTTCGGTAGTAGCGGATCACGCCGAAGGGCTTCTCGTTGCCGGGGAAGACCCTGTTCGTGCGGCTGAACGCCTGGATGAGGCCCTCGTACTCCAACACCTTGTCGAGGTAGAGCGTGTTGACCCACTTGGAGTCGAAGCCCGTCAGCATCTGGTTCACGACGATGAGGAGGTCGAGCTGCTCCTCGGGGTGGCGCTCGATTCCCACATAGGGCTTCTTGTGCGCAAGTCTTGCGGACACGTCCCGCTTGAAGGCGGCGTGAGTGGGAATGGTGTAGTCCTTGCCGGGGTAGAGCTTCGAATAGACCTCTAGTACCTCGTCGAGGCCCTCCTCCTTGAAAATCGTGCCCGTAGGGTTGTCGGGGTTTTCGTTACCGATGGCGGGATCGAAGAGCGCCGTCACCCTGAGATGCGGGGCTTCGTCGCGAAACATGCGGTAATACGTGATGGCCTCCGGGATGCTAGAGGTGGCAAGGATTGCGTGAAACTTGCCGCCGTGCGAGAGCATCGTCCACCCCTCGATGATGTCCTGAAAGACCATCCTGAAGTGGTCGCAGGGGGTTCCGTCTGTGCAGCCGTCTCCGTCAGTGCCACAGTATTGGCTCTCCGGGAGGTAGTCCTCTATACCCTTCGTCCAAGAACCATTGGCCTCCTTGTAACCTGCCATGGGGACCTGAGAGGGGTCCATGTACCTGAGGTAGGCCTTTCGCTTTTTTGGGTCCGCGAGGGCGTCGTCCTCGCTTTCCGCGCGGGCTTTCTCCAGGGCCACCTCGCGCCGGACGTCACGGTCCTTGTACGTGCATACCATGTAGGGGTCGAAGGCCAGGACGTTTTTGTCGCGTATGCCGTCGGCTATGCTGTAGCGGTGCAGCTCGTCCCCGAACACGTCGGTGGTAGTGTTTTGCTTCTTTTGGTTCTCGTCTTGGATGGGCGTCCCGGTAAAGCCGAACAGCATGGCCGTGGGGAACGTCTTCCTGATCGTCTGCATCATGTCGCCGAATGTGGAGCGGTGGCACTCGTCCACGATGAAGACGATGCGCTTGTCGCGAATGCGCTCGAGGTCGCGCTCCGTGAGGCCGTCGTCGTTCTCGTGGATGTTGCTCATCTTCTGGATGGAGGTCACTATGAGCGTGTCGGCTGGGTCGTTGCTCTTGAGCTTCGCCCTGAGCACGTCGGTGTCCTCGGTCGCCTGCACGCTCATCGAGTCGTCAGCGAAGTTGCGGTACTCGTCGAGCGACTGCGTGCCCAGCTCGATTCTGTCCACGAGGAAGACAACCTTGTCCGCGTCGTGCGAGTCGGCGATGAGCTGGGCGCTCTTGAAGCTCGTCATCGTCTTGCCCGAGCCGGTGGTGTGCCACACGTAGCCTCCCCTCGCGCTCTCCCTGTTCCACCTCGACTTCCTCACCCTGTCAGAGATGGCTGAGGCAGCGTAGTACTGGTAGCTGCGCATGACCTTGAGCGTAGCGTCCTTGTCGTCGGCAACCGAGTAGAAGCCTATGAGCTGGTGGGCCATGGGGATGGAGAGCAGGTACCTCACCACGTCGTTCCAGTCATTAATGGGCTCGTTGTTGAAGTCTGCCCAGTGG
The DNA here is from genome assembly GCA_900314665.1 of uncultured Actinomycetes bacterium. Classification (GTDB taxonomy): domain Bacteria; phylum Actinomycetota; class Coriobacteriia; order Coriobacteriales; family RUG033; genus RUG033. The sequence continues at coordinate 811 of OMWF01000285.1, read as the reverse complement.
AAGCGGTAGAGCGAGAAGTCGCCCGTGGCGCCGGGGTTGGCGAAGTAGACAGTCTCTGCGGGCTCCATGGCCACGAATATCTGCACGAGCGAGAACAGTCCTGAGAAGACGCCCTCGTGCGCGTACTTCTGGATCTGGTTGCACGCCTGCGACACGGGGACGCCGCTGCGCTTGAGCTCGATGTGGATCAGTGGCATGCCGTTGATAAGCAGCGTGACGTCTCCGCGGCGGTCGTTGAGGCGTGCGGACGCCGCCTTGAAGCGTGGCTGCTCGGCGATCTGGTATACGCTCCGGCCCGCCGCTATGTCGAGCCGATCATAGATGTAGAGGCTCACCTCCTTGCCGAAGTGTGCGGCATCATCGGGGTTGTCGCGCTTGATGGAGACGGTCCTCCCGTTGATGAACCCGTTGAGCCTCATCGGGGTTCGCAGCGCGGCGATCTGCTCCATTATCTGCTGCATCTCGCCCCGGGTGAGCGGACAGCCGTTGAGCCTGTCGATGCCCGGGTTGTTCTTGTAGAGAATCTGGGCCCAGTTGTCGAGAAGGTCCTGCTCGTCAGGCTGGTGGAGAACGCCGCCCGTCCATCCGAAGTCCTTAAGGCGGTTTACGAGGGCCGTCTCAAACTCTGCCTCGCTCTTGAATGTGTCAGCCATGCGTGGTTTACCCTCCTACACGAACATCTTCTCGAGGAGCGACTTCTTCAGCGTCGCAAGCTGGTCGTGCCTACGCTGATGAAGGGTGATGAGGCTGTCAAGACGGGAGAAGAAGCTGCCGATCTGGCGCTGCTCAGACACTGTAGGTACAAGAAGTT
>OMWF01000287.1 GCA_900314665.1 uncultured Actinomycetes bacterium | reverse complement strand
CTCGGCGGCAGGCGTGCGCACCAGCACCGTGTCGCACCCCAGCTCCACGTTGCGGTCAAAGAGATAGAGGTAGTCGCCCTCCTCCAAAGCCTCGTTGAGCAGCCGGTAGCTGCCGGCGAGGGTGCTCGACTCCCAGTCGGCGCCCTGCGCCAGGGCAATTGGCGGCACCGCGTCCTGCCGGGCGAAAAGCCCCCTGCCCGATGCCGCGTAAGAAAGCCCGTCAGCCCGGCCGTAGCCGGAGACGATTGAGAGCCGTTGCGAGGTGAGGCCCTTAGCCTCTTCGAGCAGGGGCAGGACGTCGGGGTAGTGCGCCGGATGGTGCGTGTTCGCAAGCTCGGACAAGCGGGCGGCTGCCCACAGCGCGCCGTCATTTCTGCCCTGGTCGGTGGTCTGCGCTTCGAGCCAGGCGTTTGCCTGGGCGTTGGCGCCATCCGAGCCGGACAGGGCCCCCAGCGCGCCCGGCACGGCTCCCAGGGCAAAGACCGCGCAGAACGCCGCCGCGAGGCCGATGCGCATGCTGCCCCAGAGCGCCAAGCCCGTGAGCGTAAAGCCCAGGGCCACCGAGGCGAGCACCGGCAGGGACAGCTGCCAGAGCTGGTACTCCGCCAGCGCGCCGCCAGCCGCACCCAGCGCAAAGGGGGCAACGATGAGCGCCACCAGCGCGGTCGCAAACGCCGGCACTTGCTTCCAGGGCGCGGTCAGGATGCCCAGGACGATCAGGACCAGAGCCGCAAGCCCCACATAGCAGCCGTATCCCTGCTGCGTGGCGTAGGCCACGGGGTTGAGGAGCACGGCCCAATTGCCCGCGCTCGGCTGCGCCAGCTTAAGCCCCTGACCTATCGTCCCGCCCGCGCCCAAGGAGGGCGCCAGCCAGATGCAGGCGATAAGAAACCCGCAGGCAGCGGCTCCCGCCACCCAAAACTGGGGCAGCACGGAGCGGTTGGCGATGCCGTAGGCAACCAGATAGACCCCCAGGGCGCAGGCGATAAGCGCAGCGTCGGCGGGCTGGCACAAGAGCATCTCCGCCATGATAAGGGAGATGAGCGCCAGCGTTGCGGGAGTGCGCCTCTGAATCCACCACCAGGCGCAGAAGATGAGCGCCGGCAGCAGCATGAGCGCCAGCATCGCAGGGATGTCTCCGCTCACAAAGAGCAGGTAGATGTTATTGGGAAGGACAAACCAGAGCCCGCCGACCACCGCCCCCAGCGCCCGGCGCCTGAGCTTGACGCCCATCACGGCGCCCGTCGCCCCGCTGACGAGCAGCGCGATCCCGCTCACCAGCGCAAAGGCCGTGACGGCGCTTCCCCGCGCCAGGGCCAGGCACCCCGCCAGGACCAGCACGGGAAGCGGCGGCCAGGACAGCAGAAGCTGCTCGCCGTTGTCCCACATGAGGTCCAGCACGGGACCGGAGGCCCCACCTTGGACGCCGGCCAGCAGCGCCTGGCTCTTGTAGAGGTGCGTGAGCGCGTCCGCGCCGGTGGGAAAGAAGGCGCGGCTCTGCAGAATGAGCCCCACGCCATACGCGGCGGCCGCATAGCAAGCGACCACCGCCACCAGGTACAGCGCGTTATTCGTCCGGTCTGAGCTCACTTCAAAGCCTCATGGATCAGCTCGTCGACCATGTCCTCGTCATCGACGGGGCGGTCCGATTCGGTCGTACCGCCGTCGGTGCCCGGCCTTGCCCCCTCATCTGCCCCTGCGGCTTCGTCCAGCACGCGCATGATGAAGGTGCGGGTGGGGCTTTCGCTCCCTTCCACGCTCAGGAGCTGGCCGCCGGCCTCCGTGAGAATGCGGTCAAACTGGGGAAGGAACGTCTCCACGATGCCCTCCAGCGTGGGCAGCACGTCGCGGAAGGTGTCGGTCTCGTTGAGCACCTGCCCGTTGAAGGGCTCCAGAAACGCCGCGATGCCGTTCTCAAACTCGTAGAAAGGCACGAAGGAGCGGCTGGGAATCCTAAAATGAACGACAAACTCCCAGGTATGGGGATGCGTCTCGCCACGAGAGCCGTTGATGGTGATGTAATGGTAGGCGTTGAGGTAGAACTTGAGCCTCCACTCGCGCGCCAATCGCTTTGCCATGGTCCTACCCTTCAGCTATCGACATGCCGGAACCGAGAAGCGCCGCCACTTGGTTTGACAGCGGCTCTCCTTTGGAACCGATCTTGAGGAGCACGACGTGTTCGCTGGTGTCCGAGAACAGCAGCACGTTGCTGTCGAGCCACTCGGCCCGTTTGATGAACTCCTGGCGGCACACCTCGTCCGCGCAGGCGACCGTGAGCTTCTCGCAGGAAACGCCCTGGTCTGCGGTGTGCTTCTGGAAGAGGGGGAGGAGACGCTCCTCGAGCACCTCACGGCGCGTGGCCCCAGTGGGTGCGCCAGGCGCCTCGAGCGGGGTCGCCGACGCTCCGTCTTGCTTTGGCGCCCGCTCCCCGGCAGATGCGTCAGGCGCTCCGGACATGGAGGTTGCGGAGGAGCCGCGGCCGGTTGACGGGGCGGCGGCTGCTGCCGGAGCGCCGCCCGCTCTCCCCAGCTCAAGCAGGCGCGCGTTGAGGCGCTCGACCGACTTGCCCAGCCGAGCCTCGCGAGCGCGCGCCTCTCGTGTGCTGGTGCGTGCACGCTGGACCAGAATGGCCAGGTAGATGGTGACGATGAGGAAGATGCCCAGCTCGCAGTAGAGCAGCACCATGAGGCGGCTGCGACTTCCCAGCATGGTGTTGCTGCTGAGCATCACGTCGCGATTGGTGAGCAGGCACAGCCGGTAGGTTGAGCCGGCGTACTCGAACAGGGTCCCTGAGGCTACGAACTGCTCGCCCTCGATGTCGATCACATCGTGGGTGACGGTGCCCGCCGAGAGCTCGTCAAGAAAGTCGCGGCCGCTGCCGGATTCAAAGTAGGTGTCCGCCATCAGGCTTCTGTAGCGGCTCGTCTCGTTCTCGTCCTTCACAAACAGCATGGTCTTATCGCGCGAGAAGGTCCAGTAGTGGCCGCTGTTGCTGTCAAGCGTGCCCAGGATGTTGTCGACGATCTCCTCGTCGCTGCGGTCGGGCTGCAGGTTGATCTGGTCGAGCACGAGCTGCACATAGCCGTCCTGTTCCACGGCCACGGCCTCCACGATGCCGTTGTCGATGTCGCGGATCTGCAGGAGGTTCATGCCGATGAACGCGAGGGTCACCACCAGCATGATGGCGGTGACGGCGGCCACGAAATGCGGGTTTGAGCGCTTGTCTTTTGGTGCGGTGTCGTTAGGCATCGATGGGATCTTTTCTGTTGTTGACCCAGCGCCGCAGGCGGACGATGGGATTGCTCACACCGTCAAGCTGGCTGAAGAACGAGCGCCTGAAGTCAGAGCCCTCCTCGGTCAGGTTGCGCGTCTTCCAGGTGGCGGGGGTGTTGACCGAATTGATGATTCCGGCGAGCCGGATGAAGAACACGCCAAAGTTGTAGAAGGGCAGCAGCATGACCACCCACCAGTTGGACAGGTAGAAGCGCCTGAGCGGCGGGTCCATGCGAAGCAGGGCGGCCACGCAGATGAAGTAGAGGTAGCCCACCATGATGTAGAGCGCAAAGATGAGGAGTATCGAGGCGAGGATGATGAGGGCCGAGACGTTCAGGGCCATCAGGCAGATGAGCGCCACGTACCAGATGAGGCGGGGGAAGGCAAAGGTGTGGTCAAAGAGGAGCGTGTAGACGTTGATGTCGTTGAGCCGCCAGGGGGCTAGCTTTGACTGGCTAAACTGGTGCGCGACCTCAAGGCTGCCGCGCTGCCAGCGCTGCCGCTGGGTGTAGAGCTTGTTGAGGTTCTCGATGGGGTCGACGTAGAAGATCGCGTTGTCGCACATCTCTATGCGCTCCTTGTAGAGGTAGCGCATCTGGAAGGTGAGCTGCGTGTCCTCGCTGATGGTGGCCGTGTTGTACATGCGCGACCCCAGGATGGCTGACTTGCGAAACGCCGAGAAGGCGCCGGAGAGCGTGTAGACCGCGTTTATCTCGCTGGCATAGCTGCGCCCGGCCAGAAACGCCTGCGCGTACTCCATGAACTCGAGCCGCCTGAAGAGCCGCGCCCCCGGGTTCTTGTACGCCATGACCTTGTCCGGGCGGGTGAGCACGGCCCCGGTCATGCAGTCGAGGTCGTCGGAGCGTTCAAAGCGGCTCACCAGGTTTTCCAGGGCGTGCTTATCGAGCACGCCGTCGGAGTCGATGTTGATGATGTACTGGCCCCGCGAGTTGTAGAGGGCCTGGTTGAGGGCCTTCGACTTGCCCTGGGCGGAGCTCATCCACTGCATGTGGATGTCGGAGAAGCGCTCCTGGCAGCGGGAGAACACCTCAAAGCTGCCGTCCGTGCTGCCGTTGTCCACCAGAAAGACCTGGATGCGCTCGTTGGGGTAGGTGCTCTTGTCGACCGACGCCAGGCATGCCTCGAGCGAGTCCGCCGAGTTGTAGACGGGGATGACAAGCGAGATGTCGGGCGAGAAGGACAGCTCGACGTTGGCGTTCTTGCCCTTGAGGCGCCGCCTGACGAGCACGAACACGCTGGCTATGGAGGGGATGATCTCTACGATGACGGGAATGATGATCCAGGCCGACCAGAAGACGAAGGAGTTAAGCAGACTTTGAGCTGTCACCATACAGGAAACCTCCCACCTTCATCGATACGACCTGCGGTTTTGTGAACACGTAGAAGTAGAGAAGCACCGTGATGACGTAGAAGAAGATGCGTCCGATGTAGGTGTGCGCCACGCT
>OMWF01000288.1 GCA_900314665.1 uncultured Actinomycetes bacterium | reverse complement strand
ATGGCCGCGACCTCAATGCCCCAGCCGGCCAGGTGCGGCGCCACCATCTCTACGATCATGCCGGTCCCGACGATTCCGAGCTTCATGTGTCCCCTCCTGGATCAGATGACCTGTCACTCCCTTAGTATACTTGTGGTAGTGGGTACGATCGGAAGGAGAAGCCATGGCTGATATCAGGGTCTTCACACAGAGCAGCATTCGCATCGCGTGCGCGGAGGGCGTCATCTACCTCGACCCCTTCCGCATGGATGCCGAGCCGCACGATGCCGACCTCGTGCTCATCACCCACAACCACTACGACCATTTCTCGCCCGAGGACATCGAGCGGGTCCGTCGCGCGGATACGGTTTTTGTGGTCCCGGCCAAGCTCGGGGCCCAGGCGCGCGAGGTGCTGGGGGAGGCGGTAGAGATCCATACCGTCGTGCCGGGCGAGCATTACAAGGTCGCGGGCGTCGACTTCGACACGGTCGCCTCCTACAACATCGGCAAGGCCTTCCATCCCAAGAGCGCGGGGTGGGTGGGCTACGTGCTGACGGCCGACGGTCAGCGCATCTACGTGGCGGGCGACACGGACGACACGCCGGAGGCCGAGGCCGTGAGCTGCGACGTTGCCCTCGTGCCCATCGGCGGCACCTACACGACGGACGCCCGTGAAGCCGCCGGCCTCATCAACGCAATCGCCCCCAAGCTGGCTATCCCCACGCATTACGGCAGCATCGTGGGCCGTATGGGCGATGCGGACGACTTCGCCGCGGCCGTGAAGCCAGGCATCAAGGTCGAGGTGCAGATCCGCTAGCCGACTGACCTGCAAAAATCTGAGTAGCTGTGAACCCCGTGCCGCCCGCGCGCGCCATGGCGCAGGTCGCCAAGGCCAAGGGTGCCACGCGCATGGGCTACATCCAGGGACGTCTGGGCAACAAGGACTTCGTCTCGTCCAAGGCGGAGGCCGCCCGGGTCATCCGCGAGGCGGCGGCGCGCGACGGCATCGAGGCCGTCATCGTGAACCCCACCCTTGTCTACGGCAACGGCCGCAAGGACAAACTGACAAAGATGGTGCCGCTGTTCAAGTTTGCTGGTATTTTCTCTAAGAACGTGCGGCCCGTGACCGTCGACGAGGTGGCCGGGGAGCTGGTGGAAGGAATGTGCCGATGAGGCCCAACACCAGTCTGGAAAGCGGCGTGTGCGCCATGCTCATGATGGCGCTGCAGGAGGGGCACGCGCCGCTCGCGAGCAATGTGATGGCCGATGTGCTGGGCGTGAGCGATTCCTACCTCAAGAAGACCCTACGCAGGCTCGTTGTGGCCGGCCTCGTGGAGTCGTCCGTCCAGCGGGGTGGCGGCTATACGCTGGCCAGGGGGCCTCGCGAGATCTCGGTGGCCGACGCCTTCCGCGCCCTCTGCGGGCCGCTCGCGCCCGAGCTCTCCGACCTGCCTGACCGCGTTTTCCCCGACAAGACACACACCGCACAGGTCAAGGCCCTGCTCGCAGACACCATGTCCGAGGCCGAAGACGCCTACCTCGACCGCCTGGAGGACGTGCGTCTCTCCGACCTGCTCGACATGGACAAGGCGGACAAGGGCGTCGTCGACTGGGCAGCCGTCGCTGCTGCCAGCTAGCCTTCAGTGCCGTCGCTGTCGGCTGGCCTTCTGGTACGCCGGCATTCGAGGGTGATTCTGCTGCGAAGCGGCCTGTTTGCCGCAGAATCCGCTCCCAATCCGGGCGGCGCCAAAATCTGGGGGTGATTCTGCTGCGAGAAGGCTTGTTTGCAGCAGAATTGGGGTTGAGGGGCGGCGCGTCGCCAGCCGTAGATAACAATTGACGAAGAAATACAGGCTACCTGAGGAAGCGGTCGTAGTAGCCGGCGGACTCGAAGGCGAAGCGCTTGCTCTTGACGCGTAGGCTGATCGTGAAAGGGGATGCCGATGAGGCCGCCGCCGATCAGCAGCATGAGCCCGAGGCCGTCCAGCAGTCCCAGCCCGTCAAAGGGTTGGCTGACCAGCCACACTTTGGCACGGTATTGCATCTGGCGGGAGCTCCCCTCCGAGCTGGGGTGGGCGGCTTTCCATCCGGACGCATGGGGTGCCCTCGTCGCCAACCTGTCACATGGGATAAAGTAGGCGTGACGGACGGAGGCCGCACATGAAGCAGTACGTGGTGGATGCGTTCGCCGATAAGGTCTTTGCGGGCAACCAGGCGGCGGTCTGCGTGCCGGACGCATGGCCCGCGGAATCCCTCATGATGAGCATCGCCGCCGAGAACAACTTCTCCGAGACGGCCTTCGTCGTGCGTCCGCTGGCGGCGTACATGGGCTGCGACCTGCTCTGCGTGCTGCCCTCCGCTGCAGCCGTGTACAAAGCTGTGCCCGACCAGGGTAAGGTGCGTGAACTCGACGGCCTTCTGCTTCACATCACGGCGCCAGGCGGCGGAGACGAGCCCTACGACTGCGTGAGCCGCAGCTTCGCCCCCAAGCTGGCCGTGGCCGAGGACCCGGCCTGCGGCTCGGGCCACTGCCATATCGTGCCCTATTGGGCTCAAGAGCTGGGGAAAGATAACCTGCTTGCCTATCAGGCGTCGCGTCGCGGCGGCGTATTGCAATGCCGGCTGCAGGGCGACCGCGTGACGCTGGCCGGCCATGCCGCGCTCTTCTCGGCGGCGGATCTCTATGTATGAGATCCCAGGCAGACTCCGGTAAGGATGCTTTCGCGGACATGACGGACGGGTCCGTGAACCCCGACAACAAGGAGCTCTACATCGTGCCGGGCGCCACGCGCTGCGACCTCTACGACGGCGGCGAGGGCGATTTCATCCCCTGGGACAAGATCGAGGGCTTCTTCGCTCGGTACATTGCCTAATCTTGTCATTCTGGATTGCAAGATATGTCATAATCTTGTCATCCTAGATGACAAGATAGGTGGCATGAGATGAACCCGGTCGTACGACAAAAGATTGCGGATTTCGAAGAGCAGGGGGTGCCAGAGGTTTTCGAGCGCGACTTGGACCTTGGCGCCCCTCATGTTCCCGCACGCGGCAACCTCGTCACCTTGGTGACCGGGGTGCGCCGCTGTGGTAAGACGTACCGTCTTTTTCAAGAGATGAATCACATCGGACAGATGCATCCTCGCGTGCCGATCCTGTATTTCAACTTTGAGGATGAGCGGCTCAAGCCCTTCGAAGCCAGCCTCCTGAGTGAAGTGCTTGACACCTTTTACGCCATCCATCCCGAAGCCAAGGAGATGGGCGCCTATCTCTTCTTTGATGAGATCCAGGAAGTGCCGGAGTGGGGAATGTTCCTGCGCCGACTGGTGGATACGGAGAAAGTGACTATCTATGTGACGGGTTCTTCCTCGCGCATGCTGTCCGCCGACATGGCGACGGAGTTCCGTGGGCGCTCCCTTACACGAGAGATTTGGCCGATGAGCTGGTCGGAGTATCTGAGGTTCCACGATGTGGTCGACGCGCGAGGTCTTTCGAGAGCGTCTGCGCTTTCGTCTGCGACCGCAGCCAAGCTGCGCAACGCGTTGCCGGGGTATCTGACGCGCGGTGGCTTCATCGATCCGCAGCGCCTGGGTACCCAGGATGCGATCCAGCTCCAGCAAGAGTACGCGTTTCGCACCGTCAATATGGATGTGATCGAGCGCTATGGCTTGAAGACCCCCGTTGTCGCCACGCAGTTCCTCTCGCGCTGTCTGGCATCATCCGGCTGCGAGCTTTCCATCAATAAGGCCGCCGAGCAGCTCAAACAGGCCGGTGTGCGCACATCGAGGACCACGCTCTCGAATCTCTTGTCGTATTACGAGGAGTCCTATCTCCTCTTTTCCGTCGGTGAGCTCTCGCGCTCCCTGTCTGAAAATCCACGGGCGGTAAGCAAGGTCTACGACGTGGATCCCGGCATGCTCGTGGCCTTCTCGCCGGCAGGCGTCGTGGATGAAGGGCAACGTTTGGAAACGGCGGTCTTCAACCAGCTGCGACGCGAGCGCGGTGGCTTGCGTCAGGGCGCGATTGCGCGTCTGCTTGTGCGAGAGGGCGGTAAGCAGAACGAGGTCGACTTCGCGCGGGGCGATCCGCTGATGGGGGATGCATACGAACTCGTACAGGTGAGCGTCTCGTTGGAGGAGGCGAAGACTCGGAAACGCGAGCTGGGTGGTTTGCAGGCAGCGATGCGGCAGAAGGGCCTGCCCGAAGGTTGGGTCGTCACGACAGGCGAGTCTGAGGAGCTGGACGTGCCGGAGGGCAGGATCCACGTCGTGCCCGCCTGGCGCTGGCTGCTCGGCGAGTAGGTTGGGCTGGAGATTTGATAAGCGCTGGAGATTTGATTCGATGTCCGAAAATGGCTAATCCGTAGCCTGTCTCCTGATACAACGGTCCCTGTGCCACCACGGCGCAGGGACCGTTTTTTTCTTGAGGAGAATCCCATGGCAAACAACAAGAAGCCCCGTGCCCTGACCACGGTCGTCCTGGACACCCCGCTGGAGGAAGTTCTGGTTGCCGCCTGCGATGAGGGCGTTTGTGGCCTTTGGTACCACGACCAGGCGCACTTCGGCGGCACCTGCCAGACGGAGCTGCCGCAGGCAAGGCAGCTGACTGCCGATGAGCTGGGCGCGGCCGCCAAGACGTCGCCTGCTGCCGCCCACCTTGCCCGGGCCCGCAACTGGCTGGGGCGCTACTTCGCAGGCGTCAAGCCCGCTCCGGACGAGCTGACCTTCTGCCTGCGCGGGACGCCCTTTCAGGAAGCGGTGTGGGCGGAGCTCCGCCTCATCCCACACGGCCAGACGACCACCTATGGCGAGCTGGGCAAACGCGTAGCGACGCGCCTCAGCAAGGAGCGTACCTCGGCCCGCGCCACGGGCGGCGCCGTCGGCCGCAACCCCGTGAACATCATCATCCCCTGCCACCGCGTGGTCGGCACCAGCGGCTACCTCACCGGCTACGACGGCGGCCTGCTCCGCAAGGCCTCCCTCCTCACGCATGAGGGCGTCGCCCTGGATGGCCTCAAACTCAGGATGGAATAGCTACTGGTCCCAAAAGCGTTTGCGAGGGTCGCCTGCCGCGTATTGGATTGAGAACACCGTGACTGTCTCCGCCTCGTCGTCTATCAGGTAGAAGAAGACGAAGGGCGTATTCGGTATCACCATCCTTCGGCAGGAAAAGGGCGGACGTGCGGCAGGATATGTCGGATCGTATTCCGGCGCTGCCTCGGGATATTGGGCGGCGATCTCCTCGCATTCGAGAATGCGGTCATACACGCGCTTGCTCCACACGTTTTGCTCGATGAAATCAATGACCCCTTCGGTTACGAGCAGCTGGTAAGCCATCTCTACCAGCCTTTATGGGCACGGATGCGCTTGTCTGCCTCATCCAGAGAGATGACCTTGCCCATCTGAACATCCTGATAGCCTTCGAGTAGGGCGGCGTAGGTCTCCATTTCCCGGCGCTCCGTCTCCGCCTTGAAGCTCGTCTGCCTCTCATAGGTATCGGGATCGACGAGTACGGCGACCGTGCGACCATTGCGCGTGAGACCAAGAGGCTTGCCATTGCGAGCAAGCCGGTCAGTGACTTCAGTCTGGTTCCGATTGAATTCGGCGAGTGACAGCGTCTCCATGGCAGCACCTTTCGCAATCAGTATATTCGCAGTAAATATACCATGAAGGCGGACAAGCTGCATCCTGCAGGCGCGAGAAAAACTAGGATAGGGTTGTAGCAGACACGGCCTTTCATCATGGAAGGAGAGGACCTATGCCATCGAGGGTGCAGGGCATGAAAGACAAGAAAGGGCTGACCGAGGAGGAGTTCCTGGCGGCCTACTCGCCCAAGGACTATCCCCAGCCGTCGCTCACGGCCGACATATGCGTCTTCCACCGGGTGGGGGAGGGCGATGTGGCTGGCCGGCTGCAGGTCCTTCTCGTGGAGCGCGGCGGCCATCCTTATCTGGGCTGCTGGGCCACGCCGGGCGGCTTCGTCTCGCCGGGCGAGACGGCCGACCAGGCGGCGGCGCGCGAGCTGGCTGAGGAGACGGGTGTCGAGGGCCTGGCCCTGGAGCCGATCGCCCTCTATTCCACGCCGGGCCGTGACCCGCGCGGTTGGACCGTCTCCTACGCCTTCGTCGCGCTGGACGACAAAGGCGTCACGGTGCGGGCGGGCGACGACGCGGCCAAGGCACAGTGGTTCGATGTGGCAGCTGGGGAGCGAGACGGTCGCACCAGCCTGACCCTGACCTCAGGCGATGAGCGCCTGACCACGACTTTTACTCCGGCGCCGTCTCCCATCACGGGCCTGCTCCGTGCGACGGACGTTGCAGGCGAGGGTCTCGCCTTCGACCACGCCCAGATTATCGCGGATGCCTGGCTGCGCCTCGGGCGATAGGGGACGTTTCCCCTTTGTCACGCCCGACAGATATGCTGGTTAGAGGGTCATTGACTGACCGGCAACTCACGTTGATGGTTCCTACGACCGTTCTCATCATATATATCGATGCGGGTAATTCGGTAAAGAGGGGGATGAGGACCATGGAATCGAGGACGTATCAGCTTCCGGACGGTGTGACGGTCGAGCAGGTTGCGCGAGGGGTCGAGGGGTTCCTTAGAAACGAGAAACAGCTGGTCGTGGAGGGGACGGCGACTTCGCAGGGCTATTGCATCCGGGCTCGGACGGAGCAGAGCGGATGGAAGACGATCTCGGGGATGGACAAGGCTGTCCAGGTGCAGATATCTGGTTCGGGCCTTACGATGAGCGTTCAGCTCGGCACGGGCGATTGGACGAGCAAGATCGGCGCGGGTGCGGCGGGCCTTTTCCTCTTTGCGCCTCTCGCGGTGACGGCGGGCATTGGTGCCTACCAGCAAGGCCAGCTGCCCAAGGAAATCCTTGCTTTCATTGAGCGTTTCCTGGCGGCAGGCGGAAGGACCTATGAGGTGGGGCAGGGCTCCCTCGTAGGCGGCTACCCTGCAAACGGCTACCCCGCAGGCTCAAGACTTTGCTCCGGTTGCGGGGTGGCGAATCCCGCTGGGGCTAGGTTCTGCTCGGAGTGTGGGACAAAGCTCGATTAGGATATGCGGGCGTGCCCCTGTCGTCCGACCACCCATCAATAGTCGGGACTGAGTTCCGCCAACAGACGGAAGAGATTGTCCGCGCCACGGATTTGATAAGCCTGCCTTGGGTTGCCGGGGTCGACTACAACCTGATGCCCCTCAAAGGTAAGGGATTGACTTGTTCCATCGGAGAACGTGACGACCACCCGGTCGCCGAAATCGCTCCAACGGGTGGTCGCCTCTGGCCCCACTTCCACCTGGTCCAGAGCATCAAGAATCGCCCTGGCAGTCTCTCCATCGACCTCTATGGAAGTCGAATACTCTCCCAAAAAGTCGTACCGTATCGTATCGCCGCCCTCCAATGCTCTCGCAGGGTCGTCAAGCGTTGCCGCCCATGTGGGATAACGCTGTGCGAGGGGAGTCCACGTCTCGGTAGAGCTCTCTCCTTGCATGCAGCCAGTGCAAAGGTGCAACACGAGGACGGCGCAGGCCAGACGCCTCGCCACCTTTCCCATCGGGGCCATGCCTACGACACCTCACGGCCCATGATGTTTTTGAAGATCTCTGGTGCAGTGCTACCGTAATCCTCGCCGACAAGCTCGGAGAAGCCGCCCTCGGCTAGAAAATGCTCGGGGAAGAAGTAGATGGTCACGGTGCCGTCGTCGTTTTCAAGCAACTCGACTAGGTACTCGTCCATGTGCGACCCGTAGGCCACGGCAAAGCCTGCCCCGTCGGCGAACTCCGACCCCTCGCTTGAGACAACGTCGGCGACGAGCTCCTGATAGGCGAGGTCGATCGTGTGATAGTCATTGGTGTGAAGCTGGAAGAAGACCTGCGATCCGATGCCGCCGGGGCCGAGCGAGCCGATCGCGTCCCGGTCCAGATTGGTGCCGTCTGGTGCTGTCACCGCGAAGGCGAAGTTGTCGGTGCCCCAGCAGCCGAGCGAGCTGTCCCAGGCGTAGCCTGAGTCATCCATGAGCTGGTTGAGCTGCCAACCCTTGAGCTCGTCGATGGCATAGAGGGTGGGGTCGCCCCAGATACCCAGGCATGCCTCATTCCATGAGGAATAAGCGGGAGAGCTCGAGGTGGTGTTGTCGGAAGTCGCGCTGTCCGCCTCCGTGTCGGGCTCCGTTTCGTTGGGGGTATCGACTTTCGCGTCGGACGTGCTGGCCCTATCATCAGCCTCCACCGTTTGTGTCTGTTGCGCTTCGTCTTGCGTGAAGGCGTGATATACACGGCTCACTCCCAACAGCACACGTCCGATACCGAGCACGATGAGAATGATGCCGAGCGTCATCCAGTATTTCCTGGACTGGTACCAAGGTACTTTTCCTCCGTTGTTCTGTGGGTTGCCCATAATCGCTCCTATTCGCCGAAATGACTTGTCTTGCGTCGGGAGATGCCGAGCGCAAGGCCTGCGGCGCCAGCGAGGGCTAATGCCGTCAAGCGTGCCGTTGCGAAGGGGTCGCCCGTCGCGGGCAGCGCCGCCTTGGCGGCACCCGAAGATTCCCGCACGAGCAGGTACTCGGAGAACCGGTCGGTCTGGAAGCTGATGGTCTGCGCCGCGGCATCGTAGTCGCACTCGATGCGCTCGAAGGCCCCGTCATGCTCGCGCACGATATAGAAGGGTCCGCCGGTCGCTGCCAGCTCATCCGAGATCGCGAAGGTCACCGTAATTGCGTGATCGAGCTCGGTCTTCTGCTCAATCCACGCATCGTCCGCGGTCGCGACGCCATCGATGACGGTACCCTTGTTGACGACCTGGCTCAGGTTGAGGTCGAGGTACATGAGGGATGCGTCAGCCGTATTCGTCTTCTGCGCATCCATCGCCGCGCGCATGGTCGTGTCGTCCATGTCGTCGACTGTCAGTTGGAGGTTGCCGGAGTCGATGACGCCCTCGGTACCGGAGATCGCGCCCGCGGTGACGAGCGAGGACGAGCTCTGGACGCTGTCGTCCGTCTTGGTGAAGATGGCCGAGAAGTGGAGGTTGGTGTCGGGCATCGTGAAGGTGAAAGAGCTCACCTCGGCGCCGGCTGTTACCTCGACGCCATTGAGGTTGGTGGTCACGAGCTGGTAGCCGTAGTCGGGGATCACATGGATGGTAACCCGCGTGCCCACCTTGACGCTGTAATGGCCGCCCGATCTGGTGCCTGTGTGGTTGGCGATGCCCTCGCCGGGATCGATGATGACCTTGCCATGGCCGACGACGGCATCCTCACCGAAGTCGCCCGCAGTATCGGCCCAAACGATGGTCCGGACGTTGGCGCTGCCTAGCGTTGCATGGATAGTGTAGGTATCGTTTGCCGCGAGATCGCCCTCCCAGCCGATAATCAGGCTTGGATCGTCGGGGTCGTGGATGGCGCCGGACATCAGGTCGATGGCTTGGCCATTGATGGTCAGGGAGTCGAGCGTGAGCGTGAAGGCAGCCTGAACCTGCACATGGTTGGTCCCCTGGTTGTTGCCGACGTTCCTGGTTGCGTTGATCGAAGCGGACTCTTGCCCGGAAAAGCGTTCCTCGTTGACACTCACCGAGATGTCGCCGCCCGTGCTGGTGGCATTGACGGTCACGGGGGTACTGCCGCGCGGCATGGGCTGGTTGCCGTCCTGAGCGCCGCCGCTCTGTTTGAACTCGACGCCTGCGAGCTCGACACTTGTGGCAGTTTCCGAAACCTGCAGACCTGCATCGCTTGCGATGGCCGTGTTGCCAGACAGGCTCGTCGTGGTACTTGCCTTGTTTTCGCGGTAGTTCGTACCATTGAGGTCTGCCTGGTAGCCCTGCGCCGCTACGATGCGCAGCCTGAGCTGCTGGCCGTTGCCGATTGCAATGTTTGAATTATCAATTGCGTCTGTCACATCGGTCCAATTGGTGCCGTCGACGCTGTATTGCACCTTTCCTTGGTCTGACGAGTAGCCATTGCGGAATTTCACGGTGAGTCCAATCGTTCTATTGGAGCCTCCGTTTTGGTCGCCCTGATCGTCTGCCCATGCTTGTTGCAGAGGGATGAGAGCCAGGACGAGCGCAATTGCGGTGATCGTTGCAAGCGCTTTTCGCAGGATGGGATGAGCTGTCTTCATGGGGTGCCTTTCGGTGGGATTGAGTACGCCCCATTAGCATATTGGCCTTCGGACCTGTGACTATCCCTCCTATGCCTGCTGTCATTGCCTATCTGTCAATTGCTGGTTTACCTCGTCCCCACTCACCGTTGAGGATTCAAATGGAGTGCGGGTTGGTAGCGCACTATGGCATCGACGAGCGGCGGGTATTCGACCAAGAGGGTGACGGCAGTATCATTTGTCTTGTTGATGACCGCATGGCTGCCGGGCCAGGCTTGAATGCGCATGTTGCGGAAGGTCTGGGAGCCAACCTCTACCGGGGCCTCTCCCGCGCGTTGGGCCAGACTCTCAAGAAGGGTGGCGACGGATGCATCATCCACACGGAATATGCGCATGACTGGGCGTGCGTGTGCCAGCAGCGCCTCTGCGCGCTTGTGCAGATAGGCGAGGTCGCCGGCATCTCGGGTGAGCAGATAACCCGCCTCGTTGGCATGTCCCGCCACACCCTCGCCCTCGACTGCCACGCTTGCCGCTACCCGCAGGAAATGGAGGAATACCTCGTTGGTCTGGCGGGGGAGGTAATAGGGGGTCACCATGCCGGTCATATAGGCCGGAAGCCATCCCTCCAGCCCGAGGAACATCTCGTTCAGAGGCCGATGGAGGTCGTGGATGTTGTGTATCATGCAGCCTTTTCTGACCAAAGCGGCCATGCCCGCCATGATCTTCCTTGCATGGTCGGGATCGGTGGCGGCGATGTCCGCGATGGGAAAATCGCTGTAGAGAATCACGCGGGATGGTTGTTCCGCTTGTGCCGCGAGGGTCAGGAAATCCAATTCGGCTCGCTTACCGCCATCAACGCCATGATAGGTTGAGCGGAAGGGAAGGTCGGACATGTCCTCTTGTACGGAATTGTCTGTGGCTGCCGTCTGCAGGTAGGTGGCCAGGTCGAATTCGTCGAGCCTGTGCAGGAAATGGTTCAGGGCGGATCTCTCGGGTGGGCGTCCGCTGGCCAATAGGTAGGAGACAAGGGCACTCTCGCAGGCATCAACGCTGTCGAGAGTGTCAGGGGAGATACCGGTAAGCCCCGCTGTCAGCTCGCTAGTCTTGACCATGGGATGGCTGGCCGTCGCATAAGAACAGACTTCCCGGGCGAAGACGCCAAGGTCGCGTGGTCGTCGGTCGCCCGCCACGATCCGTGAGATGTAGGAGGGGTCGAAACTCAAAGCATGGGCCAACTGGTTGTGGGAGATATCAAAGACTTGAAAGATCGTCTTGAGTCGGGTGGAGAAGGAGTCGGAATCGATTGAGAGCGACCGAAGCGTGTCGAGTGCCGCCCTTGCCTTTGCCGGATCGGAATGGCTGTCGGCCTTTTCGAGAAGACGCTCGGCTCCCATCCGCAATCTCTCCCAAACTTTGCCTTCCGGTCGTGGCGTGCGTGTGCCAGAAAGATAGCGGCTCAGGGTGGAGCGGGGGATTTTCGAGGCATCGGCTAGCTGGGCAGGAGTGCATCCCAAGGCTGCGACTAAGTCACGCAGGGCGTAGGAGAAGTCGCTCAAGGCTGGTCCTTCCGTCGGATCTTTGTCGGATCTTTATCCCAGATGATACGGAAGGGCAGAGTCATACCCAGGCTTCATACGGCCGAGTTGCCAATCAGTCATTGACAGATGGTGATTGCCCCCATGTTCATCCCGCGCCTCAACATGGACCGCTGCGCCTTCATCAAGCAGGCTGTCTCCATCCCCGTGATCCTCTCCGACCGTGTGGCCGATCCCGCAAGCGGCCCCTGCTCCTTCTTCCATGAGGGCCAGGAGATCATGTTCGACCGCCCCGCCCCTTATCCCTTCTCCCGTGGCATACTAATGGGGATCGGAAGGACGGGCGCCGCATCTGGCTCCGTCCAACCGGGCGGTTGCTACGCAGAAACCTGTGGCTATAAGGGGTGCAGGGCGACTCGGTGCGGGTATGTTCCGCACGCCCTAGCACTTTCATTCCATGGCGGGCGTTTTCAAGTGAACAGTCTGGTGGAAGTCTGTCCCCTGGAGCGCCATGCCGAAATTTATCCTCCCATCTTATCTTGGTGCTTGTCGAGCAAAGCGCGGCGAGCCCGGAAGCCCCTCTCCCTAGCTCTCGCCGAGCCTGAGCAATCGAGACGAAGGGAAAAGGGGACCGATTTTGGAAGACAATACGATATTTGATTCCGTGTT
>OMWF01000293.1 GCA_900314665.1 uncultured Actinomycetes bacterium | reverse complement strand
CTGGTGTGGGCCGAGCCTGCCAAGCTGCTCGTCTTTGATCTGGCGGCGGCCGATAAGCGCGTTGCCCAAACATTGGCTGAAGGAGGATCCGCCCAGGTGGCGGTGGTAGGCGGTGGCGCGGCGGGAATCGTGGCCGCAATCGAGGCCGCCCGTACCGGCGCTACGGTGACGTTGCTCGAGGCCAAGGGTCGGGTGGGCCAGAGCATCCTCGCCACCGGCAACGGCCGTTGCAACTACACCAACAGCAACATCATCGGCGAGACCTCCGCCGAGATGTACACCAACAGCGCGTTTGTCCGCAACCTGCTGGGCATGCATCCCAGCTCGTGGGTTATCGACCGCTTTCGGCGCATTGGCGTTATGCCTGCTCAAGACATGCCGGAAGGGCGCGTCTACCCGCGCACCCATTCGGCGGCTTCGGTGCTTGAGGCGCTGCGCATGGAGCTTGCGCACCTCGGCGTTCGCGAGCTCTGTGGCTTTGAGGTAGAGGAGGTCGAGCAGCTCAAGCAGGATGAGGGGGAGATGGGGGCGCGTCCGCGCTTTGCGCTCACCGGCAAGGATGGGCGTCGCCTGACCGCCAATGCGGTGGTGGTGGCGACCGGCGGAGGTTCTCGGCTGCTTGAGCAGCTGGGACACCGCGTGACAGACATGACGCCAGCGCTTTGCGCGTTGGAAACCAACACCGACCCCATCAAGGGCCTGGATGGCGTGCGGGTGCAGTGCGAGGTCTCGCTGTGGAAGAATCGCGAGGCCCCCAAGGGCAAGAAGAAGCGAGCCAAGGCGGCGTCGGCTACGCAAGAGCTTAACGACCTGGGTCCGCTGCTGGTGGCGCGCGAGGCCGGCGAACTGCTCTTCCGCGGCTACGGCGTCTCCGGCATCGTGATCTTTGACCTGTCGCGCTTTGTACAGCAGGATATGTGGCTCAGCATCGACCTGGTGCCCGAGCTGAGCGAGGAGCAGCTGGTCGAAGAGCTGGCGACACGTCGCGAGCGAATGGGCTGGCGCACCGCCGAGCAGCTGCTGCTGGGCATGCTGCGGCGTTCGGTGGCCGACGCGGTGCTGCGCCGGGCGGGCATCGCCGTCAACGCCCCGGTCGCCTCAATCGACCTCGGTTACCTGGCCCAATGCATCAAGCACTTCTCGCTCGCCATCAAGGGGCTGGCCAACACCGATCACGCGCAGGTCACCCGCGGCGGAGCCGACATGCGCGACTTTGTGGTGACCACTCTGGGCTCGCGGCACGTGCGCGGGCTCTATGCGGCGGGCGAGGCGCTGGATGTGGACGGCCCCTGCGGCGGCTTCAACCTCCACTGGGCGTGGGTCAGCGGGTCGGTGGCAGGGTCGTGCGCCGGCCAGTACGCCCAGGGCGAGCAGCCTAACTCCCTGGATGAGCTGGAGGCCGAGAAGACCTCTCCTCTGCGTCCGATGACCACCGAGGACCCCGCGCGCCCCTGGGGTGCAGTCGATGCCACCATGGTGATGCAGCCGGCAGAGCTGGCCCAAGAGCAGAAGCATGCCCAGAAGAGCAGCAAGAACGCCAAGGGTAAGAAGAAGCGCAAGCACGCCTCCGTTTCCGGCACCCAGCAGGGCGACCCCATCGCCTCCGCGGCATTCGAGCTGTCTGCCCCATCAACTCAGCCCGAGACGGGCGCCCTCCCCGAGCGGCGCCTATCCCCGGAGCTGATTCCCGAGCCCGAGTCCTCCGGCTCCTTTGCGCCAAACGTCCTCACCGAGAAGCGGCCCGACCCTGAAGTGCGCGACCCCTTTGAGCCGCGCCCCTATGAGGAGGTCTTTGCCGAGGACATCGCCCGGGAGGAAGGGCTCCTATCGCCGGAGCAGGTCGATATGAGCGGCGATGAGTGAGAGGCGGTCCCTTCGATGATCGAGATCCGCAACCTGTCGCTGCCGCTTGACGATGGGCTCCCCGGAGCTTTGGGCAAGCTGGAAGCGGCTGCGGCCCGCGCGCTTAAGCTGCCTGTCAAGCGCATCAACGAGGTGCGGGTGCTTAAGCGCTCCATCGATGCGCGGCATAAAAAGAACGTGCACCTGGTGATGACGCTGGGGGTGACGGTGTCCCCCGATGCCGGGCTGCCAGAGAAGGTCTTCGAGCAGGACCTGGTAGAGCGCATGCGCAACAAGAATGTGGTGCTGCATGCGCCGGCTCCGCAGCTGGTGCTGGGGCGGGTCAAGGCGGCGCCGCAGCCCCGACCAGTGGTGGTGGGGATGGGTCCCGCCGGACTCTTCTGCGCGCTGGCCTTGGCTCGAGCCGGCGCAGCGCCGCTGGTCATCGAACGCGGCCAAGACGTCGATACGCGCGCCAAGCTGGTTGGCGGGTTTCTCGCAGGCAAGACGCTCGACCCGGAGTGCAACGTCCAGTTT
>OMWF01000294.1 GCA_900314665.1 uncultured Actinomycetes bacterium | reverse complement strand
GGCCCGAGAGGGGCCGCGGGGGCGTTCGGTTAACTGCGGGAGCGAGCCATCAGCTCAATGTGTTCGGCTGAGATCGGAAATCAACCTTCCTCGAGGCTCGCAAAGCCCGACCGCGCCGAGGCTATACTGGAAGACGCCAGCATCTGCATCGAGAAGAGGAGGTTCCCATGCCCGTCCTCGCCGGCTGTGCCGTTCCCCATCCGCCCATTATCGTCCCTGCCGTGGGCAAGGGCGAGGAGCGCGTCATCTCAAAGACCATCGAGGCCTATCGGGAGGTCGCCCGCCGCATCGCCGCCCTGCAGCCCGACACGCTGGTCATCATGTCCCCGCACGCCACCGCATACCTCGACTACTTCCACATCGCTCCAGGCCCGGGTGCCACCGGCGACTTAAGCCAGTTCAATGCGCCCCAGACCCGTTGTGCCGTCGACTACGACCAGGAGCTGGTGGCGGCCATCTGCCGCCAGGCCGCGGACCGCGACATCCCCGCCGGCACCGAAGGCGAGAAGGACCCCTCGCTCGATCACGGCACCATGGTACCCCTGAGCTTTATCTGCGAGCAGATTCCCCGCCCGCGCATCGTGCGGCTGGGGCTCTCCTGGCTGCCACCGCTCACCCACTACCGGCTCGGCGAGGCAATTGCCGCCGCCGCCGACAAGCTCGGACGGCGCATCGTCTTCGTGGCCAGCGGCGACCTCTCGCACCGCCTCTCGGAGCTTGGCTCCTACGGCTACGACCCCGCCGGCCCGCAATTTGACGAGCAGGTGACCCAGGCCTTCGCCAGCGGCGACTTTGGCGTGCTTCTGCGCTTTGAAGAGAGCTTCTGCGAGGCTGCCGGCGAATGCGGGCTGCGCTCGTTCATCACCATGGCGGGAGCCCTCGATGGAAGGCCGGTCTCGTCTGAGCTGCTCTCGCACGAAGGCCCCTGGGGCGTCGGATACGGGGTGGCGTGGTTCTCGCCCAAAGACGGCGCTGACCCCCACCGGCGCTTTGGGCAAGCATACGTGGCCGAGCAGCTCGCCTCCGCCACCAAGGCGCGCGCCGGCCAGGACCCCCTCGTGCAGCTGGCACGCTTCTCGATCGAGCACCGCCTCTCCACCGGGCACACCGCCCGCTGGCCCTCCGACGTGCCCGCCGAGCTGCTCGAATCGCTGCCGAGTGAGGCTTTGGACACCCGGGCCGGGGCGTTCGTCTCGCTGCACAAGGACGGGCGGCTGCGCGGTTGCATCGGCACCATCCTGCCGACGGCCTCCTGCCTGGGCGAGGAGATCGTGAGAAACGCCGTGTCCGCCGCCCTTGACGATCCCCGCTTCGACCCCGTGGCCCCCTCCGAGCTGCCGCGCCTCATCTACAGCGTGGACGTGCTCTCCGCCCCGGAGCCCATCGCCGGCCCGGACGAGCTCGACCCGGCACGCTACGGCGTCATCGTGAGCTGCGGAAACCGGCGCGGGCTGCTGCTCCCCGACCTCGACGGGGTCGACACCGTGGACCAGCAGATCGACATCGCCCGCCGCAAGGGCGGCATTGGCGCCGGCGAGCCCTACCGGCTCGAACGCTTCACGGTGGTGCGGCACACATGACCGCCGATAAGGCCATCGCCTGCGGCCTCTGCCCGCACGGGTGCCGGCTCGCATCCGGCCAGGCCGGCATCTGCCGGGCGCGCGCCAACGTGGGCGGAGAGATTCGCTGCCTCAACTACGGGCAGGCCACGGCGCTCGCCCTCGACCCCATCGAGAAGAAGCCGCTCAACCGCTTCCACCCCGGCAGCCGGGTGCTCTCCTATGGCAGTTGGGGATGCAACCTAAGCTGCCCCTTCTGCCAGAACTCCTCCATCTCGCTAGACTTCGAGCAGGCGCGCAGGCAGGCGCTTGCCCTGACGCCCAAGCAGCTGGTGGCCCTGGCGCTCGAGCAGCGCAGCCGGGGCAATATCGGCATCGCCTTCACCTATAACGAGCCCACCGTTTCCTACGAGTTTCTCATCGACGCCTCCGCCCTGGCGCATGACGCGGGGCTGCTCACCGTGCTGGTCACCAACGGGTATCTGAACGAGAAGCCCTGGACGCGTCTGATGACGCAGATGGATGCCGTCAACATCGACCTCAAGAGCGCCACCCAGGCCTATTACGACGGCCTGGGTGCCCCGCAGGGCCTCGAGACCGTCAAGCGCTCGATCAGCATCGCCTCCGCGCTCACGCACATCGAAGTGAGCTTTCTGGTTGTCCCAGACGGTCCCGGCGGGCGCACTGATGCAGGAGAGCCCCTGCCGGGAAACGACAGCGTCCGGGAGATGGAGGAACTCTCCGCATGGCTTGCCTCGGTCGACCCCGACATCGCCCTGCATCTGCTGCCCTTCAGGCCCCGCTGGCGCCTCATCGACAGGGCGCCTGCCAGCCAGGCGACCATCGATGGGCTCGCTCACGTGGCCCGCGCCCATCTGAAGCACGTCTACTGCTAGGATGGTCTGCACCGAAGGCGGCAGCGGGGAGGTTTACCCATGGAGGAGAGCATCGACCAAACGGCGCAGGTGGTCACAACCTGGCCGTGGTTCATGCAAATCGTCCTTGCCGCCGTCATCGTGGCGCTCACGCTCCTTATCACCAGGGCCGTCACCAAGCTCCTGCGCCGGGTGCTGCACAGCGACTCCAACCCCCTCCCGGCCAGCTCCATCTTCATCAACCTGACCAGGATTGCCATCTGGGTCATCGCCATCGGCATCCTGCTCAAGGTGTGCTTCAACTACGACGCCACCGGCATCGTCGCCGGCCTGGGCGTCGCCGGCATCGCGCTCTCGCTGGGCTTGCAAGACACCATCAGCAACCTCATCGGCGGCCTGCAGATATCGCTCTCGCGCACCGTCATGCCCGGCGACCACGTGCGCTACGAGGGTAAATTGGGAGAGGTCAAGGACGTCAACTGGCGCTACACCCGGGTCCAGACCCAAGGCTCCAGCACCTTCATCATCCCCAACTCAAAGATGAACTCAAACAGCATCGAGAGCATCGACGACATCCACAGCATCACCATCCCCATCACCATCCCGCTCCCCCTCTGCACCCAGAAGTTTCTCGACCGGATCGTGGCGGCGGTGCTCGACCGTATGGGAGACGCGCTCTCCGCCGACAACCCCCCGACAGTGCTGCTCAGCGGCACCAGCAGCTTTGACGGCACCTACATCGACGCGCAGGTCATCATCTTCGCCGGGTGGGAGCGGTCCGACGGCGTCCTCATCGACCAGGCACTACGGGCCATAACCCCGCTGCTCCAGGAGGCCGACCGGCAGCACCGGGCGCAGCTCGAGGCTGCGCCCGAGGGCCTCCTCTAAAGGCGTCGGCAAGGCTCTGCCCCGGGGGTCCTCCGACATCGGATGCGGGAGCAGCTCGCGGCGGATCGCCGCCCCGCATCCATCCCGGTCGGCATCTAGTCGCCAAAGCCCTTGCCCATGTTGCAGAAGGCCATCGTAATCGAGTAGCCGTCTTCCAGGCGCGGGGGATGCACTTTGCGCAGCGTCTCGGGCTTGGGGAACGGATAGCCCATGGCCACCAGGGCATCGGAGACGATGATGCCGGAACCGTGTAGCTTGGCGCCGTTGAGAATCGAGTAAACCATGGCGGCGCCGGAAGCATCGGCCGGTATGAGGCCGGGGAACCCGGGCATGGCGAAGCCCTCGGTGCTGAAGTCGCTGTCCTTGAGCGAATCGGGGTTGAAGGCGCCCACGCCTGCGGGGCAGAAGCAGAACACGTTCACGCCCGTCCCCGCGACCTCGTTGGCAAGCGACATGGTGAGCGAGGTGGCCGCGGCCTTGCCAGCCGTGTACATGCTTCCGCCCAGCATCGGCGGCCAGTAGTTGAACTGCGTGCTGCTGTAAGTCACGGTGCCGTGGCCGCGCTCGACCATCGCGGGCACAAAGGCCTTGATGGTGAGCATGCTCCCATGTGCGCTGATGGCGTAGGAGCGGTCAAGATCGGAGACCGGCGAATCGAGCACAGTGCCATTGATGCCCAGGTCCATCGCGTTGTTGATGAGGATGTCCACCTTGCCAAAGGCAGAGAACGCCTGGTTTGCCAGCTCGGCGACGTCCTCATCGCGAGTGACGTCGGTGCGCACGAAGAGGGCCTTGCCCTCCCCGCTCTCGCGGTTGATGAGGCCTGCAATGGCCTGACCGCGCGCCTCATTGCGCCCGCAGACAACCACGTTGGCGCCCGCCCACGCCAGCGCGCGCGCAAAGCCCATGCCGACGTTGCTGGTAGAGCCGGTCACCACGGCGACTTCCCCATCCAAAGCCCCTTTTTTCAGGCAGGTGTTGGAAAGGTCGATGGGTTTCTCGCTTGCGTACGGACTTGCTTCGACCATGGTTGGCCTCCTCTGTCGTCGACGCCAGCCGATGCCTCATCGTCTGGCAAGCGGTAAGCGCGAAAAGTGTATTCGTTACCGCATGGGCAAGGCAAGCGCAGGCCCAAACCAAAGACGACGTCTCGGGCGTCGCCCGCCGCGCACCCCGCACGGCATGCAAGAGCGGCCCGGACAATCTGAGTCCGGGCCGCTCTGTATCGACAGCGTTGCGTCGTCGCGCTACTTTGCGGACGCCGCAGAAAGCGGGGCTGCCACCTGCTTCTTGCGGGAGAGGACGCCGGGCACGTAGACGTCACCGTCAAAGCTCACGTTGAAGGTGCTCTCGACCAGCGAGCGATCGCCTGAGATCAAGAACTCGGAGCCCTCCTCGATGATGTCGGTGAGCAGCACCAGCACGGTGTCGTAGCCCTTCTCGGCCTGCAGCGCATCCATGGCCTGCTGGACCTCGCCCTTGCGGCCGAGCAGCCCCTTGAGGTCGACGGTCTCGTGCTGGGCCACCAGGAACCGCTGCCCGCCAAAGTCAAACTCCTTGGAGTCGTGGCTGATGATGTAGTCCGCGGTGAGCTCGTCATCGCCGCCGCGGGCCTTGATGACCTGGATGCCAAACTGCACCGGGTCCACGCCCACGAGCTTGCCCAAGGTCTCGGCCATCTCGCGGTCGACATCGGTGGTGGTCGGCGAGCGCAGGATCACGGTGTCGGTGAGCAGGGCGGAGAGCAGGGCTGCGGCGATGGGCTTGGGGAAGGTGACGTCATCGCCCTGGATGAGGGTCGCCACGATGGTCGACGAGGAGCCCCAGGGGCGAGCTGTGATGTAGAGGGGCGCATCGGTCTGGAGGTCGCCGATGCGGTGGTGGTCGATGAGCCCGACGACTTCGCACTGGTCAAGGCCGTCGATGGACTGGGCGCTCTCGTTGTGGTCGACCAGGAAGACCTTGGGGCGGGCGCCCTCCTCATGCGAGAGGTCGGCGGCGTTCGCCACCTGCTGGGGGGCGGTGCAGCCGTACTGCTCAAAGACCCACTGGGTCTCCTTGGGAAGCTCGCCCAGGCACACCGGCACGTACTCGCAGCCGTCGCCCAGGGTGTTGAGGTAGTAGGCGGCGCCGATGGCGCTGCAGATGGCGTCGTTATCGGGATTCTTATGGCCAAAGACGGAGATGCGTTCCACGGGTGGAGCCCCTTTCTGGTTGATTGCTCACGTGCTGTTGCCTGTATCTTAGCAGCCGCAGCCCTCAGGTCGCAGCCGCACCGCTGCCTGTCAGCTGATCTTGACGATGGGCGCGTAGCCCTTGAGAAGCTTCTTGGTCTGCCCGCTCTTGGCAAAGCGGATGGTGACCGAGTCTCCCTTGGAGGCCACCACCACGCCGCGCCCAAAGACCTTGTGGTCCACCTGGTCGCCGGGGGCAAAGCTCTCCGCCTGCTTGGCCGGGTCCTTGGCATAGCTCTTAGCTGCCGAGAAGCCGCTGGCCTCAACCGCCGCCTTCTTGCCGCCGCGCCCAAAGCCGCGCCTGCCGTAGAGGTCGCTGCCGCTCCCAAGCGTGCCGTGGCGGTCGCCGCGACGCTCCCAGCCGGTGCCCGAGATGCCCCGCGACCCCGCCCCCGAGCTCACCACGTGCTCTGAGGGAATCTCGGTCACAAAGCGCGAGATGGGGTTGTTCTGCGTGGTGCCGTAGAGCTGCCGGGTGGCGGCGCAGGTCAGGTTCAACTTGCGCCGGGCGCGCGTGATGGCCACGTAGGCGAGCCGGCGCTCCTCCTCCAGGCGCTGCGGGTCCTGCATGGAGGCGAAGTGCGGAAAGATCCCGTCTTCCATGCCGGCCACAAAGACCACGGGAAACTCCAGGCCCTTGGCGGAGTGGATGGTCATCATCGTAATGGCGTCGTCGCTGCCGGAAAGCGTGTCCAGGTCGGTCCTCAGGGCGAGCCACTCCATGAAGGGCCCCAGCTGGGCGCGGGCCAGCTCCACGCCGCCGACGACGGTGCCCGCCGGCTGCCCGGAGCTCCCGGCAGGCTCCGACAGCCCCGCGGCGGCGATCATCCCGGCCGCCGCGGCCGCCTGCTCCCCCGCCTCGAAGTCGCTCTCCTGGGCGCCCGTCGCATGGCTCAGGTCGTACTCCTCGGCCACGCCGAAGAACTCGCGGATGTTCTCGATGCGGCTGCGGGCCTCGTCGCTCTTCTCGCTCTCGAGGGCGGCGATGAGCCCGGTGCGGGTCACCACCATCTCCACCAGGTCGCGCAAGTCGCCGCTCATGTGCCGCGAATCCTCGAGGACCTGCAAGAAGCCCTGCAGGTTGGCGCGCACCCGGGTGCTGTAGGGCTCGCCCTCCTCAAGCGCGCTCCGCAGGCTCACACCCTCTGACACCGCATGCTCCACAGCCTGCATGAACGAGCCGCCCGCGAGCTCTTGGTCGTGCTCGAGGCGTTCGATGGTGGAGGAGCCGATGCCGCGCCGCGGGGTGTTGATGATGCGCTTGGCCGAGATGTCATCTGCGGGATTGACGATGACCTTGAGGTAGGCCATCACGTCGCGAATCTCAGCCCGGTCAAAGAAGCGCGTGCCACCCACGATGACGTAAGGGACGCCGGCGCGCAGCAGCATGTCCTCGAGCAGGCGCGACTGGGCGTTGGTGCGATAGAAGACCGCCACGTCGGAGTACCGGGTGCCCGCCCGGTGCAGGCGCTCGATCTCGCCGGCGATCCAGCGGCCCTCGTCGCGGCCGTCGCTGGCCAAGTAGACGCCCACCTTCTCGCCCGGACCCAGATCCGTGAAGAGGTGCTTGGCCTTGCGATGCGGGTTGTTGGCCACCACCGCGTTGGCCGCCGCCAGGATGTGCCCGGTGGAGCGGTAGTTCTGCTCCAGCTTGACGGTGGTGGCCTGCGGATAGTCCTTCTCAAACTCCAGGATGTTGGAGATGTCCGCTCCACGCCAGCTGTAGATGGACTGGTCGTCATCGCCCACCACCATCAGGTTGCCGCGCTTGGCGGCCAGCAGGTTGGTGATGGCGTACTGTGCGTGGTTGGTGTCCTGGTACTCGTCCACGTGGATGTAGGCAAAGCGGCCCTGGTAGCGTTCGAGCACGTCCGGGCTGCCCTTGAGCAGCAGGTAGGTGTTGACCAGCAGGTCGTCGAAGTCCATGGCGTTGGCGGCCTTGAGGCGCTGCTGGAGCATCCGGTAGACCCGCGCCGCCGCCCGGTCTAGGTCGTCGAGCGCCTGGTCGGCGTAGCGGTCAGGCAGGACCAGCTGGTTTTTGGCCATGGAGATACGGCTTCTCAAGGCATTGATGGGATAGCGCTTGAGGTCTATGCCGAGCGCCTCGCAGACCTCCTTGACCAGCCGTTTTGAATCATCGTCGTCGTAGATGGTGAAGTCGCGGGTAAAGCCGATGCGGTCCGCGTCGCGGCGCAGCATTCTCACGCACATCGCGTGGAAGGTGGAGACCCACATGCCCTTGGTGGCCCCCGCGCCCATCAGCCGGCCCAGGCGCTCGCGCATCTCGGCCGCCGCCTTGTTGGTGAAGGTGATGGCCAGGATCTGCCAGGGAGCCACCCCCAGGTCCTCGACCAGGTGGGCGATGCGGTAGGTGAGCACCCGGGTCTTGCCGGAGCCGGCGCCCGCCAGCACCAGCAGCGCACCCTCGGTGCACTCGACGGCTTTCCGTTGGGCGGGGTTGAGGTCGTTTAGGTCGATGGGCATGAACGGGCAGGTCCTCTCATCCGGCGGTTACTTGACGAGCGTCGCGCGACGCGGCGGTTAGTCCTCCTCGGCGACTAGGACCTCGTCGATGCGCGCCACGTACAGCGTGTGCATGCCATCCGTGTTCTGGACGTAGTTCTTGTCGTAGAGCTTGAGCTCCTGGCCCGCGGCGGTAAATCCGTTGCCGTCGAGCTCCTGGGCAAAGACCTTGGTGCCCAGGAGCACGGCGTCAGCCGCATCAAAGTAAGACAGGCCGTCGGCGGTGGCCACGGTGAGGCCGGCCTTGGCAATCTTGTCGCAGTCGCGGCCGGAGGTGCGGCCCATCACCATCAGCTCGTCGCGGTGCTCGTCCGGCGAGAAGAGCGAGAAGGTGATCTTGTCGCCAGCGTCGATGAACTCCTTGGTGTAGCGGCTTGAGCGGATGAAGCAGAGGGCCACCGGCATGCCCCAGAGCGTGCCCAGCGCTCCCCAGGAGGCGGTCAGCGCGTTATAGGTGCCATCGGGCTTGACGCCGCAGACCAGCTGCCAACCCTGGGAGATGGCGGCGAAGGGGGCCAGCGAGAGCTCGGTGGGGTCGATCTTCTCAAAGGTGCGCATGGCAAAGCTCCTTTCCGACAGGCCCGCCTGCGGACGGGCGGGTCCATGGCTTACCGGTTTACACCGGGGGTGTGAGGTTTACAGAGCGAAGATCCCAAAGTAGGCGAGGATGGCGACGCCCACGATGATGCGGTACCAGCCAAAGGCCGCGAAGTCGTTGGTCTGCACGTAGCGAAGCAGGAAGCGGATGGCCAGGATGGAGACCACGAACGAGACGACGATGGCCACCGCGAAGATGATCGCCTCGTCGGTTGAGAGCACATTGCCGCCGTGAATGTACTGCACGATGCGCAGC
Source organism: uncultured Actinomycetes bacterium (assembly GCA_900314665.1). Lineage (GTDB taxonomy): Bacteria > Actinomycetota > Coriobacteriia > Coriobacteriales > RUG033 > RUG033. The sequence continues at coordinate 3,976 of OMWF01000294.1, read as the reverse complement.
AGGCTGGCCCCCACCATGACCGGGATAGCCAGGAAGAACGAGAACTCGGCAGCGGCTTCACGCTTGCAGCCCAAGACCACGCCACCCAGGATGGTGGCGCCCGAGCGAGAGGTGCCGGGGATGATGGAGAGCAGCTGGAAGAGGCCGATGCCGAGCGCCGTCTTGTAGCTCATGTCCTCGCAGGTGGCAATCGAGTTGTGGTGGCGATCGATGACGCCCTTGGGCGGCTGCGCGGCCTCGGCGGAGTGGGCCCCCGGGGCGGCGGCGCGCTCGAGCTTGCGGTTGTGGTGCTCGAGCAGGATGAAGATGATGCCGTAGAGCACCAGCATCGAGGCCACCACTTGCGAGGTCTGCAGGTGCGCCTCCATCCAGTCGTTGATCAGAAGCCCCACCACGGCGGCCGGAATCACCGCCACGATAACCTTGCCCCACAGGTTCCAGGTGGCACGCTTCTCGGAAGCGCTCTTGCGGGGCGAGAGCGGGTTTAGGCGGTGGAAGTACATCACGCACACCGCGAGGATGGCGCCCAGCTGGATGACGACCATGAACATGTCCCAGAACTCGGACGAGACATCGAACCCCATAAGGTCCTTGAACAGGATGAGGTGGCCGGTCGAGGAGACGGGGAGCCACTCGGTGATGCCCTCGACCACGCCCAGGATGATCGATTTGATGAGTTCTATGAGCACAAGCGAACCTTCCCACGAAACAGACGTAAGTCGTTACCTTAGCAGCAGCAGACGACCGCCGCCCCGCTTGCGCGCGATGGCGTAGCGGGGCGGCGGGGTTGGTTCGGTGGGGCATGAGGGCCCCCAAGACCTTGTTACAGCGAAGCCCTTAGAGGCGCGGGGCACGCAGGATGACGCGAATCATATCGCCCTTCTTGGGCTTTTCGGCTCCGGGGAAGCTGGGGCAGGGGTAGTAGGCGTCGGTGCCCTCGAGCTCGATCTCGCCCGCCTTGCTGCCCACCGGGGTCACGAGAAGCTCACCCGTCTCGGCGTCTTGCGAGAGGTGTACGAAGCGGATGCTGTAGAACTCCTCGTCGCCGCGAGCGACGCTGGGGCGCTTCTCGCCCACCGGCTTGTCGGACTTGGCGTGGTGCCACATGGTCGGGAAGTCCTCAGTGAGCTTGGCGAGCACGGTGACGTCGTCAGGCTGCTGCCCTAGGAACTGGTTGACCAGCGGCTTCAAATAAAAGTCCGAGGTGAATCCGGCGCCTCGAGGCGGTCCGGAGATACCCACCACGGGCGTGCCGTCCACCACGGCGCCCGAGCTGTGATGACCGGGGCCGTGGTTGGTCTCGTGGTAGAAGACGGTGCCGATCTTCTCGAGAACCTCGATGTTGAAGTCCGCCGAGCCTTTGGACGAGCCGGCGTTGATGACCACGATATCGGCCTCCTCGCACGCGCGGCGCAGGGCCTGCTCGATGAGCTCGGGGTCGTCAGGGACGATGTCGTAGGTGATGGGCTCGCCGCCCCACTCCCTGACCTTGCCGCGCAGCATGATGGAGTTGGAGTCGACGACCTTGGCGCGAGCCGGCGCCCCCTGGGGCGGCACCAGCTCGTTGCCGGTGGGGATGAAGGCCACCCGGGGCTTGCGGATGACCGACACCTGGGTGTACCCCGCCTCGGCGATGACCGCCGCGATGCCCGGCGTAATGACGGTGCCGGACCAGATCAGCAGCTCGCCCTCCTTGAAGGTGGAGCCGGCCGGCTTGGTGCCGGCAAAGCGCGCCGAGGGGGCGGCGGCAAAGGACACGTGGGTGTCGTCATCGCTGAAGGTGACGTTTTCCACCACGATGGCGCTGTCGAAGCCCTCGGGCATGCCGATGCCGGTGTTCGCAAACTCCCACTGCTTGCCGCGCTCCCAGCCGGAGGTGTCCGGCATGCCGTTCTCAAAGTCATCCCAATGCACCGCCACGGAGTCCATCAGGCAGGTGAGGCAGTTGGGCTTGTCCTGCTTGGCCACGATGTCCTCGGCAAGCACCCGATGATAGGCCTCGATGAGAGGGATGGTCTCCGTCTGCTGGTCAAAGTCACAATGCTCAAGCAGGGTCTGCACCGCCTGCTCGTGAGTCATCGTCACATGGCTGGATTGGTCGCGCATCGCATGTCCTCCCTTGCGCCAGGGCGCTGCCTCTGGCAGATGATAAGTGCTGCGCCCCGACCAGCGGGGCCCTAACGAACGCACAGCTTCTTTTATACCCCATGCAAAACAAAGACGGCCCGCAAATCCGCAGGCCGTCTGAGAAAGCATCGTTGCGCCGGAAGGGAAGGCCCAAGAGAGCTAGAACCACTTCTTCTTGTGCACGCAGTAAATGTTGTAGAAGTCCTGGTCCGACTTGGTGAGATAGATGATGCCCTCGATAAAGGCGATGATTTCGATGATGATGGTGGGGACGCCCGCCAGAAAGAAGCCGAGCAGGCTGATGACCAGCATGATCACGCCCTGAGCCGTATAGCCCAGATAGAACTTATGGATGCCAAAGGAGCCCAGGAAGATGGCGAGCAGGCCAGCGGCTACCTTGCTCTTGCTGTTGGGAGGAGCGCTCTGGAACGGCGGCTGCTGGGGTTGCTGAGGCTGCTGTCCCTGGTAGGGCTGCTGGTAAGGCGGCTGAGGCTGCTGCCCCTGGTAGGGCTGCTGCTGGGGCTGCTGCTGGGGCTGCGGGGCCTGGTAGGGCTGCTGGGGCTGTTGGGGCTGGAACTGCTGCCGGGGCTGCTGCTGGTCACCCATGCCTTGAGGATGTTGCGGATATCCATCGGGGGCCGCCTGCGAGCGCGCGGCGGCTTCCTGGCTTGCGCTCCACGGCTCGGGCTGGGGGGCAGCCGGCGTAATCGGATTGCCGCAGGAAGGGCAGAACTTGACGGCGTCCGCGGGAAGCGGAGCTCCGCAGGAAGGGCAGAATGCCGGGGCCTGGTCGGTCATGATATTGCCTCTCATTGGGGGCTCGATGTCATGTCATCTCGCCATAGCTAACAGGTACGACTTATTTGTAACACAAGTTCAACCACTCGTCAGGCATCTAAAGGGTGTCGCTGGTGTCACTGTGTCACCGGGACGGTTCTCTCTAACACACGCGGGGACTTGCCTCGCAAGATATCGGCAGACATATGCGTCGCGTCTGGGGGACGTCCCTTTCGCCGAGGCCCCCGAACCCCCGTCTGGGGGCTTTGGCCTCGACGGCGGCCTCGGCTGAGTGAAGCCGATGACGCAAGGACCTCCGGCATCACAGGGCGATGCCGAACCATTCCGACAAAGCCTGGACGCGCTCATCGGGCGTGGCAAGCGCGCGCTCGGTCAGCACCCCGTTCTCCCGGATGCGCAGCGTGTTCTCCTCAAGGCCGCGGCTGCCCGTCTCGGTAAGCAGGTTTGCCATGCGCACCTTGGTAAAGACCGAGTCGGGGTTGCGCGAGGTGTAGAAGTTGAGCGGGAGGTAGTCGACAAGCTCGACCGCGTGGTCCTCATAGCACATGAGCGGGATGCGCTCGCCGTCCTTGATGAGGTCGAAGCCGCACCATTTGCCCTCGCGATGGCAGATATAGTCTCCGGTCGGCGTGTGGACCGGCTCGGTGCCGTCGATGTCGAGCGTGGCGGCGGGGGCGGGGCCGCCGTACCCCACATCCACCCAGCGGCGCGTGCCCTCGACGCTAACCAGCGTGGCTCGGTGCAGGGTCATGTTGGGCATCGGCGTCTTGCGGATGATGCGGGCTACGATGGGCGTGCAGTCGAACCCCAAGGCGACGAGCAGGTGATACAGCGCGCCGTTGAGCTCCCAGCAATAGCCGCCCCGACGTCGGGCGACGATCTTATCGAAGAGGTCCTTTGTGGCCAACGACGGGGTTCTGTGCTCATCGCGAACCTCCAGGTCCTCAAAGGGAACCGACCGCAGATGGTGGAGCACGATGCTGTCGAGCACCGCGACCGTATGGTCGGTCGGCCCCTCGTAGCCGATGCGAGCAAGATAGGCTTCGGGATC
>OMWF01000295.1 GCA_900314665.1 uncultured Actinomycetes bacterium | reverse complement strand
GGTCTCCATCCCCGTGATGGCCAAGTGCCGCATTGGCCACTTTGTGGAGGCTCAGGTGCTCCAGGCCATCGACATCGACTACATCGATGAGTCCGAGGTCCTCTCCCCTGCCGACGACGTCTACCACATCGACAAGACCCAGTTCGCGGTGCCTTTCGTCTGCGGCGCCCGCGACCTGGGCGAGGCACTGCGCCGCATTGCCGAGGGTGCCTCGATGATCCGCACCAAGGGCGAGCCGGGCACTGGCGACGTGGTGCAGGCCGTAAGCCACATGCGCCTCATCAACTCGCAGATCCGCCACGTGGTGAGCCTGCGCACGGACGAGCTCTTCGAGGAGGCAAAGCGCCTGCAGGTACCCGTCGAGCTTGTGCGCTTTGTGCACGAGAACGGCTACCTGCCTGTGGTTAACTTTGCCGCAGGCGGCGTGGCCACCCCCGCTGACGCGGCGCTCATGATGCAGCTGGGCGCCGAGGGCGTCTTCGTGGGATCGGGCATCTTCAAGAGCGGCGACCCCGCCAAGCGCGCGCGTGCCATCGTGGGGGCCGTCACCAACTTCGACGATCCGGAGAAGGTTGCCGCGCTCTCCGAGGACCTCGGCGAAGCCATGGTGGGCATCAACAAGGACGAGATAGACCTGCTCATGGCCGAGAGGGGCAAGTAATGGCCACCGCGGTTCTCGCCCTCCAGGGAGCCTTCGCCGAGCACGAGGCCCGCCTCGCCGAGCTTGGCGAGAACACCATCGAGCTACGGAGCGCGGACGACCTCGCGCGCCCGTTCAATCGCTTGGTGCTGCCCGGCGGCGAGTCCACGGTCCAGGGGCGCCTTCTCAAGGAGCTGGGCATGCTCGGGCCACTGCGCGAGCGTATCGAGGACGGCATGCCGGTGCTTGCAACCTGCGCCGGGCTCATCCTCCTGGCGCAGAGACTTGCGGCCCATGACGACAAGGGCACGCCACGCCTGGCAACGATGGATGTGACCGTCGAGAGAAACGCCTATGGTCGGCAGCTGGGAAGCTTCCATGCAACGGCGGAGGTCGCTGGCATTGGCCCAGATGTGCCCATGACCTTCATCCGCGCGCCGCGCGTGGTTGACGTGGGGAAAAGCGCTCTGGCACTGGCGCGCGTGGACGGAAACGTGGTGGCCGTGCGGCAGGGTGCCCAGTTGGGGGTTGCCTTCCATCCGGAACTCGACCCAGACCTCAGGCTGCACCGGCTGTTCCTCTCGCTGTGAGCGGGGCGCAGCGCCCGCAGCTGGCCCGGCGGCAAGCTCACGCCTGCACCGGGCCAGCCTCCCTTTGGCCGCCGGCCCCACCCGCGAGCCGCAACTTGTGCCACACTCTCTCTAGGCGTCCGCCAGGGGACGACGGACCACAGGAGAGGATGAACCATGCTGAGGATCGGCCTTCTCACCAGCGGCGGCGACTGCCAGGCGCTCAACGCCACCATGCGTGCAATCGTCAAGACGGTCATGCACAACACCAAGCAGGACGTCGAAATCTACGGCTTTCTCGATGGCTACCAGGGCCTCATTCACAACCGCTACATTCAGATGACCCCCGGCGACTTCTCGGGACTACTCTCGCAGGGTGGCACCGTGCTCGGCACCAGCCGCACCCCCTTCAAGCTGCTCGACATCCCCGAGGCAGACGGCACCGTGAAGGTTCCGGCCATGAAGCGCACCTACAAGAACCTCAAGCTTGACTGTCTCTTCGTGCTCGGTGGCAACGGGTCGACCAAGACCGCCAACCGCCTCTCGCAGGAGGGCCTGCACATCATCGCGCTGCCCAAGACCATCGACAACGACACCTGGGGCACCGACATCACCTTTGGCTTCACCTCGGCAACCGACGTCGCCACGCGCTGCATTGACGACATCCACACCACCGCCAGCTCGCACGGCCGCGTCTTCGTGATCGAGATCATGGGCCACAAGGTCGGCTGGATTCCTCTGTACGCAGGCATCGCCGGCGGCGCCGACGTCATCCTCATTCCCGAGATCCCCTACGACATCAACAAGGTCGTCGAGACCATCGAGCATCGCGACGGCACTGGCAGCCGCTTCTCCATCATCGTTGCGGCCGAAGGCGCTATCTCCAAGCAGGATGCCAAGC
>OMWF01000299.1 GCA_900314665.1 uncultured Actinomycetes bacterium | reverse complement strand
CGCGCCGCTTTCGCTTGTCGGTCCGCAGCTGGTGCTCACGCCCAGCTCGATAGAGGCCTATCTCGAGTGCCCGCGCAAGTGGCTCTACACCCGCAAAATCAAGGCGCAGGCTCTTGACGAGCAGTTCTCCTCGATGGAGAAGGGCAGCTTCTCTCACGCCGTGCTTGAGCGCTTCGTCCGCCTCACGCGCGAGGCGGGCATCGCCAAGGTCGACCGGGCGCATCACGATGACGCGGCGAAGCTCATGGACCAGGCGTTCTGCGAGGTGCGTGACGAGCAGCCCGACGGGGAGCCCCTCTCCGGGCGCTTGGTGGAGACCACGGGGCTGGAGGCGCGTTCGGTTGACGAGCTCGGACAGGAGCTTGCCAGCTGGGTCGAGTTTGAGGAGGAGCTGCTTCCCGGCATGCACCCCGCCTACACCGAGCACGTCATCGATCGAGACCTGGGCCTCTCCTTTGGCGGCTGCGTCATCACGGGGCGCGTCGACCGCATCGACGTCGACGATCAGGGACGCATGGTAGTCATCGACTACAAGGGGAGCCTCTCGGGCAAGGACGGATACCGGCCTCTCTCGGAGGAGGGGGAGCTCGTCGACGGCAAGGTGCAGGCGTTGATTTACGCGGCGGTCGCCGCCCGGGAGCTGTCGCTTACACCGGTGGGGGCGCTCTACATCTCGTATCGGCCGCAGCACACGCTGGTGGGCGCCTATGATGCCAGCCAGGTGGCCGCCAGCGACCTGCCCGGGATTGGGCAGGCGGGATTCGGCCTGATCGGCGGGACTGCCAATTCGTTTGAAGAGCTCATCCGTCGCACGGAGGCGCGCGTGGCGGATGCGGCAGAGCGCATGCGCGCCGGGGAAGTCGAGCCCAACCCGGCATATGAGGGCGCATGCAGGTTTTGCCCGGTCTCAGGGTGCGAGAGGAGGATGAGCTAGATGGGGTACACGGAAGGTCAGAAGGAGTGCATCGAGACCTTTGGCGTTCCCATGGCGGTGGCTGCCGGGGCAGGCACCGGCAAGACGTTCACCATCACGCGGCGCATTGCCAACGCGTTTGCCACCGGGCAGGTCACCGACATCGGCCAGGTGCTGACCATCACCTTCACCAACAAGGCGGCCTCCGAGCTCAAGGATCGCATCAAGGGCGTCCTGCGTGCAAACGGCCTGGTCGAGCAGGCGCTCAAGGTTGATGGAGCCTGGATATCCACCATCCATGGCATGTGCTCCCGCATCCTCAAGGAGCATGCTCTGGAGCTGGGCATCGACCCTTGCGCCACCATGCCCTCCGAGGAGGTCGCCGACGACCTCCTCGACCAATCGATCGAAGCCGTGATGCGCAGCGGGGTCGAGGGCGCCGACCCCGCCGACCTGACCGCGCTCTTCAGGTGCTACGGGACGCGAACCGCATACGAGATGGTACGCGAGCTGGTGGGCCTCATGCGGACCAGCCCCATGGGCCCCGGGTTCCTGGTCTCTCCCCGTCAGGAGGGCCTTGTCGAGCGCGAGCTGGTCTCGCAGGCGCTCAGCTGCTTCGACGGGCTCGTCGCTGCGGTTCAAACTGTCAAGCAGGGCGCAAAGCGCGACGAGTGGCTGGGCAGAGCCCAGGTTGCGGAAGAATCCCTGCAAGCCGTCCTCGAGAAGGAGGGCTGGTCCGGAAAGAGCGCGGCCGAGCTTATGAGCTGGCTCCCCGAACCCTCCAAGGGCTTTGGGTCCAAGGAGTACAAGGAATTGGCCGAGCAGGCCAAGGACAAGCTCCTCTCCCTCGAGCTCAAGGCCCGTCTCGCAGCTTCTGGCCGCTATCTGGAGACGCTCATCGCCCTCGCCTCGCAGGTGTACGCCCGTTACCAGCGTCTGATGAGCGTCAACGGCTATCTGACCGCGGACGACCTCATAACGCTCACGGCCAAAGCCCTCGAGAATCCCGAGATTGCCGCCTGCTATCGGGACCGGTTCCGTCTGGTGATGGTCGATGAGTTCCAAGACACCGATCAGCTCCAGGTCGACATCGTCAGTCGGCTGGCTGGCGAGGGCGGCTCGCGCCTGTGCGTGGTGGGCGACTACAAGCAGAGCATCTATCGCTTCAGGGGAGCCGACGTCTCGGTCTACCTGCGCCATGTCGAGGAGGTCAAACGTCAGAACGGCAAGGTCATCTCCTTGAGCGACAACTTCCGCAGCCATGGTGACGTGCTCAAATTCGTGGATGCGGTCTGCGGGCAGGAGCAAGGCATCGGGTCCCGGTACGTCCCGCTCAGGGCGGCCAACGAGGAGCTTGCCCGGCAGGTCTTTCCCGATGGCCTGCCCCGCATCCAAGTCCTCGAGGTCATGGGCGGCAGGAGACAGGGCGCGGCGGCGGCAGACGTCCGACGCGAGCAGGCGCTCGGCATCGCCTCTCGCTTTGACCGGCTCAGAAAGGCCGGGTGGCGTGCGGGCGACATGGTGGTGCTGCTTGCTGCGATGTCGTCTGCCCAGGTGTACGCGGATGCCTTGCAGGAGGTCGGGCTGCCGGTGGTCATCGCCGGGGGCTCGGTCTTCAGCGAGATGCCCGAGCCCGGGCTCGTCACGGCGCTTGCCAGCTGTCTGGCCCAGCCATACGACGGCATGCCGCTGCTGCAGGTGCTGGGGTCGCCGCTCTTCTGTCTGCAGGATTCGGACCTGGTGCTCCTCTCGCAAGGGAAGGACGGTCGGAGCCGGGCCCTCTCCCAAGGGGTGCGGGCTGCGGCGGCGGGGGAGGTCGATGGGCTCTCCAATCAGTGCCTGCGGGCGGCAGCGGTGCTGGTGCGTGCGTGGCACCTGGCCGGCACCGAGCCGCTGACCCGGGTCATGTCCTGGATGCTCTCCGAGAGCGGCTACCTCACCCGTCAGGAGCAGGCGGGGCCGGCGGGACAGGCTTCGGTCGCCAACATCTACAAGGCCCTGCGCATAGCCCAAGACCTCGAGCAGACCGAGGCTCTGGGGCCGCGTGCACTGGCGAGCAGGCTCGGGGTCAGGATTGAGGCGACCAGGGAGGCCCCCGGTGCGCTCTCGACTGCGCAGAGCGATTTTGTCCGCATCATGACCATCCACGCGTCTAAGGGCCTGGAGTTTCCCATCGTGGCCGTGGGAGAGCTTTCCAGCTCGCAGAGGGGATCCAACCTCACCACCGCTCACCTCGACGGGCACGCCTATGTCTCCCTCGACCTGCCTGCGACAGCGCCTTTCCCCGTGCCTCAAGGCGGCGCCAAGCTCTACGCGGACGCGGGCTCTTACGCGGACCCCGACCTGCTGGATCTTGATGAGGAGGAGCTGGTGCGGCTGGTCAAGGAGGGCGACGCAGCCTGTGCCCGGCAGGCTATGCGGCAGCTTGAGTCGCTTGCCGAGGCGGACGAGAAGGTCCGCCTGCTCTACGTGGCGCTCACGCGGGCTCGCGAGTCGCTGGTGGTTTCAATCAAGGGAAGCGTTTCCAAGTCGCACCCCGAGGGCACTGCGGACAAGCTCAATGGCCTGGTGGTGAGCGCGCTCGCCGGCCCTGAGGGCGTCTTCGACCCCGGAGTGACCAGTTATGGGTACGGCGGCTCCGGGGATGCCCTGGTCGAGCGCATCGACCTGCCCAAGCAGCCGGCAGCTGACGAGGACGCGGGCGAGGCGGAGGAGACGGAGGAGACGGACCAGCAGGCCAGTCCGACCTTGCCCGAGCTCTTTGTCCCCACTGGAGAGCTGTCGCTTGAGCCCAGGTCGGGTCTCTGCCAGCTCAAAGCCGATGCGCTCTTCAGCTACAGCTCCCTCGTTGAGGCGGGGGTCGGCCAAAGCGACGCCCTGCTGGCGCGGCTGGGCGTCAGCCAGTCGGCGCTTGCCGCCGAGGCGGAGGAGGCTGTGGGGGCGGAGGCGGCAGAGAGGCCGGCGGCGGTCGCCGACGACCGAGCCACAGACTTTGGCTCCGCCTTCCACCTCGCGGCACAGCGCGCCGTGAGGGCGTGGAGACCCGGTCGGCCGCTGGAGAAACCTTCGCTTATCGCGCTTTCTGGAATCACAAGCGGGCTTTCGCTCTCCGAGCCTGGGCAGAAGCGCCTGGACGCGGCCCTCGACCGCTGGCTCGGGTCGTCGCTCGCCCGGCGTGTGGCGGGCGGACGGGCGCTGTACGACGAGGTCCCCTTTACGCTCGACCTCGCGGCTGCCGATGGCGACCGCGACGCCCATCTTTGCCTGGAGGGAGACCTCGACCTGCTGATGGAGGGCCAGCCCGGGCAGCCGGTCCTCGTGGTCGATTACAAGACCGGAGGGTCGCCTGCAGAAGGACCCTGGCACCTGCGAGCCAAGCACGGCATGCAGGCGGTCTGCTACGGGCTGGCGGTGCTCAAGGGAGGTGCAGCCGAGGTGGAGCTCGAATTCGTGCGCGTCGAGCAGACCGACCCTGCCAACCCAGCCGAGCCTCAGCAGGTGGGCTACCACTTCTCGTCAAGCGACGTTCCCTGGATGGAGGAGCTGGTAGGGAAGGCCTGCCAGCAGGCGCAGCTGGCGCAGGCCGGCGTGGAGGCGCGACCCATGACCGACGACGAGCAGGGAGTGGGAGTGTTCGCATAGCGGCGCTCGGCCAGCGCGCCAGCAGGGGAGGCACGCTGGCCGAGCCCATCGCTTCCGGCGCCGGCGCTCACTGCCGCGATGCCACCTCGGCGGCAGTCAGAGGCTCGGCAAGAACCGTCACCGGACCCGTGGCAGGGCCAAAGCAGCTGCGATAATCGCGCAGGTAATCGGCCAAAGCGACCTTGAGCGGATGGCAGGGCATGCCGGTGAGCCTCCGCTCCCAGATGCAGCTGCCCTGGCAGATGGGCAGCAGCCGGCAGGCGCTGCATGTGGCGTCTGCGGTGGCATCGAAGGTGATGCTGTGGAGCCAGGAGGGATCGCCTCCGGCCTCGAGGGCGTCTATCTCTTGGACGATGTTTCCCAGGCGATGCGAGCCGTCGCCCATCCATCCGTCGCAGCCGTAGATGTCGCCCGCATAGTCGATGACCAGGTAGGACTCCTCCTGTCCGCGGCAGAAGGCGGGTGTCGGACGCAGCAGGTCGCGCAGGCTCTGGGCCGTAAACCCGTCGGCGGCAAAGCGCTCATGCCGAGCGATCGCGTACTCCTCGTGGCTGAAGAGGTCATAATCGGGTGCCGCAAAGGGCTTCTGGCCAAAGGTGCCGCCGTAATCGTTGAGCTGACTTGTCGAGAGCGCCACCCCATAGCGGGACATCAGTTCGTCGCGCAGCCCGGGATAGGTTTTCCAGTTGACCTTATCGGCGTTCATGTTGGCGTTCACTGTGATGCCGTGCTCTTGCAGCAGCTCGATGGCGTGCATGATGCGCTGGTAGCTGCCTGACCCGTCGGCTGGGACCCGACGCCTGTCATGCAGCTCCTGCGGACCGTCGATGGTGATCAGCACCTCCCGGATGCCGCAGCGTCCGAGAAGGTCGGCGGCTGCTCCGTCGATCAGGTTTCCGTTGGTGATCATCAGCGCGTTGTAGGCGATGCCTCGGGCAGAGCAGAAATCCTGGAAGAAGCCTGAGAGGTCGTCCACCGTGTCGAGGGCGAGCGAGGGGTCGCCGCCGTACCATTCGACGAAGAGCGCCCCAAACCCCCAGCGCCTGTGAAGCTCGGCGGTGAGCCGGCGGATGGATTCGGTCACCTCGAAGGGCATGCGGCCGCCCCGCGAGGTGAGCTCATGCTCATAGCAGTAGGCGCAACGGAAGTTGCAAGCGTAGGTGGGCGCCAGGCAGAGCCCCAAGGTGTCATGCCTCTTCGAGGCGGCAGTAAAATCCTGCTGCTGCAAAGCGAGCTCGTCGGAGGATTCGAGCGCGGTGAGAAAGCCCGCCCGGGCAAGTTCGGGACACAGCGCCTCCTGACAGTGCTCAAGCGCACCCAGTCCCTGCTCGTCGAGGACGGCAAAAGCCCCGGTGGCGCTGTTGAAGAGCAGATGCTCCCCGTCAAGGCCGCTTACCATGATGTTATAGCGCGATTGGCGCATGGCGCACCCTCCCGCCTACTCGTGCTCCTCGAGAAACTTCTCGACAGTAGCGTTATAGCGCTCGGGCTGCTCCCCGTGGACCCAGTGGGTTCCGTCGGGGAAGAGCTCCCAGCGGGCGCCGGGGATGCCGTCTGCCACCTGCTTGGCAATGAGCGGCGTGCACTCGTCGGCGGCCCCGGAGGTGACCAGGGTGGGGGTGTCGATTTGGCAGAGCCGGTCGGAGATGTCCCATCCCTTGAGCTTGCCGGTCACCGTGAACTCGCTCATGCCCTGCATCAGGTGATAGCATTCGTCGCCCACCGGGTCGGGGGCGGGACTATGCAGGTTGTCGGGGCGGTCCTGCTCGGGAATCAGGCTCACGTGACGGCGGTAGTACTCGGCGCTGGCTTCTTTGACCTCGGGCCGCTCGTAGTCGCCATCGCGGTCCGCCTGAGCGAGCGCGTCCTGCATCGGCTTGGGCAGGTAGCTGCGCAGGCGCAGCGCCTCGTGGAGCCAGAGGTCCATCGACGCCGGCGAGCTGGCGACCACCATGCTGGCCAGGCCGGAAGGATGCTGCAGCGCGTACATCATGGCTAGCATCCCGCCCCACGACTGGCCCAGGATGTGCACGCGGTCAAGCCCCAGGGCGTCCCTCACGACCTGCAACTCGTCGAGAAAGAACTCGCAGCTCCACAGTTCGGGCAGGGGAGGGGTGACCGACCTTCCACAGCCCAGCTGGTCGTAGTAGATGACCGCGCGCCCGTAGCGCTCCGCGATGCCGTCGAGGGTCTGCAGGTAGTAGTGGGCGGCTCCGGGTCCTCCGTGAAGCACCAGCAGGGGCAGCCGCCCGTCCGTGCACTCGCCGGCGATGCGGTAGTAGGTCTGATAGCCTGCGTAGGGGATGAACCCTTCCTGTTCCTTCATATGCCCTCCT
>OMWF01000301.1 GCA_900314665.1 uncultured Actinomycetes bacterium | reverse complement strand
GAACTTCGCGACCAGCAGATCGTACATCTCGAGGAAGCGCGCCAGCCCTTCCTCGGCCTTGCCGGGCTCACGGTAGCAGTCCTGGTAAGCGATAAGCAGGCTGTGAAACGCATGGCATTGGATGTCGCTGAAGGTGCGCAGTCCCTCGTACTTAAAGTATCCGGCCACGGCTGCGCGCATGTTGGCGATGAAGTTGCGCTCCTCAAAGCTGTCGTCCACAAACACGCTGGCGTAGGCCGCGTTGGTGGCGTTCCAACGGTCGGGGAAGAGCTGGTAGTAGCGGATAATGCACTCGCTGAGGTGCTCGTTGTACCGACCCCAGAACATAAGGTCAAAGATCTCGACGTTGCTAAAGGCCTCCTTGCCAAAGGCCACCCACATGAGCCGCACCGCGTCGAGGGGGTCGACGTCAGAGTTGCGAATGGTGTTCAGGCGCGCAATGTAGTTGTCGAGGTAGCGCACTGAGGCCACCATGATGAGCTGGTCGAGATTCTCGAAATGCCGATAAATGACCGTGCTCGAGCAACCGGCGGCATCGGCGATCATGCGGATGGTGAGCTCGCTGGGGCTGTGGGTCCTGAGCAGCTCATAGGTCTTATCGACCAGCTCGTATTTCTTGTTCCTCTTCATGTTCGCAATTTTAGCGCCGTTATGCGGACGAGAGGCGATCGGCTTTGCTGAGATTGCTGACATGGGAGGGACACCGCCAGGGGGGGATTGCAGGGGGAAGGGGATCGGTTGGGGCGCGGAGGGCAGGGGGCACGGGCCGTGCGCCGTGCTCGGGCGGCGCGGACGGCGCTGAGCGTGGCCGGCGCGGACGCCCAAGTGCCGATGAAGGTCGGGCAGATAGCCGGCTGCGGCTGAAGGCGTGTGCTCCGCGTAAACGAGGAGCGGGAGGGCTCCCGGTGGGGTGGACCTCCCGCTCCCGATCGTGCCTTTGACGTGAGCTGCTGTTTGGGCCGTTACTCGGCAAAGAGCTCGTGGCCGATGTGGTCCTCGACGTACTTCTTCATGTCGCGCTCGACGTCGGCGCCCAGCTCGGACGTGCTCTCCTCGACGTACTTATGCCACATGGCGTTGGCGCGCTGCTCGCACGACAGGCCGCCCTTGGATTCCCAAACGTCGTGCGCCTGACGGTTGGAGAGCTTCTGCATGTAAAACTCATCGCGGAAGTGCTCGAAGGTGTGATCTTCGGCCAGGAAGGCGCCCTGAGGACCGACCTCGTCGATAACGTCGAAGGCCAGGGTCTCCTCGTCGACGTCGATGCCGCGGTAGATGCGCTTCCAGTAGTTGAGGATCTCGTTGTCGATGATGATCTTCTCAAAGGACGTGCAGTTATAGGTCTCGATGATGCCCGCGGAGTGGAGGATGAAGTTGCCGCCGGCAGTGTATGCAGCACCGATGGTGATGGCCGACTCGTACGCCGCCTGGGCGTCCATGAGCTTGGAGTCGGACAGGGCGCCGGAGATGCGGCACGGAATCTGGTAGCGCTTGGCCAGCTGGCCGTTGATGAGCGAGACGATGTGGTCCTCGGGCGTGCCGATGCACAGCAGGCCGGAGGCCATGTCGGAGTTTGATCCGGAGGCGGAGTAAACCACCGGGCAACCGGGGTTGACCAGCTGTGCGTAGGTGATACCGGCGAGGACCTCGGCGTTTTGGACGGAGACTAGACCGGCCAGGGTGACGGGGGTGGTCATTCCAGCGATAGACAGGGAATTGATCAGCTGGACCTGGCCGGTCTCGGCAAAGGCACGGATGGCGCCGAGCTGGCGGGGATCGTACGAGAGCGGGGTCAAGGTGCAGGGGATGGATGCCACCACGGGCTTTTCCTTGATGGCCTCAAGGCCGCCAAAGGGGATGGACGAGAGCTCGATGCCCTGCATTGCCGCCTCATAGCCAAAGATGGAGCTCATGCCGGGCTTCTCGGAATACTTGTTGGTGTAGTAGACCATGGTGAGCGGACGGTCGGGCTCGGGCACGTCGCCGGGCTCGCAGTGGATGTGGCTCTGGATGTCGATGGCGTCGCACTTGTCGACGATCTTGGCAATCTCGATGAAGTCGGAGAGCTTTGAGCGACGACGGCCGCGGTCAAAGTCGGTCACAAAGGGCGATCCGTACGGGCCGGCTGTGGAGACCTTGTAGCAGCTGATCTCCACGTTCTTGTCGGGGTTGCGCGAGTAGAGCGTGTAGTGGTCGGGCGCGGTCTTGATGGCCTCCTCGACGACCTCGCGCGGGAACTTGACCAGGTCGCCCTCGACGGTGCAGCCGTGAGCCTTGAGGAGCTCCTTGGCATGGTCGTACGGCATCACGATGCCGACTTCCTTCATGATCCGCAACGTGTTTTCGTGGATGGCGTCGAGCTGGTCGTCAGAGATGAGATTGAAGTAATGAGCGGGGTAATTCATGGTCGCACCTTTCCGTTGTCGCCCCGTGCCGGGTGGGGCTTTGCCGATGGGATTTGATGCCGATTAACCGTTCCCTCATCTGCCGTGGCCTCAGGCTAGCACGATAAGTTATCAATGACAACATAAATTTTAGCCACGAAATGATGAATATGGGTAGAAATATTCGAGATAAACGCTGTTTACGTGCAGTTATATCGTAATTCGGAAGAAGTAATGAAGACTTGCAAGCTGGTAATAGACACTATAAAGTGCACTTAGATAACTTCATCAGCCGTGATATGCACAGGGTAAGGTCCACATAAGCGAGCGGTAACGCGCTTTTGCCAGTACACACTCAACCGAACTACCTGCAATAACCAAGCTCTCTATCCCATTTCAGCACACGAAAGAGTCTGCAAATAACGATTATGAAGCAATAAGCGTATTCAGATTATCAAAGATAACTTATTGTATCGAACCGACCTTCTGCCGATCTGAACCGCACCAACGTTCACCAGCCAATTGTCCACTCGTCACTTCTCTGGAAAGGACAAGCCGTGAAGAAGTTCAAGTTTAGAGACCTCATGGTATTCATCGTCCTGAGCGCTGCGGTTGCCATCGCGTATCAGGTTCCTTACATTCGCTACACCTTCTACGACCAGATGACGGTTGCTTTGGGGCTCAGCAATACTCAGCTCGGCATCATCGCCACCGTGGTGAGTCTGGTCAGCACCATCTGCTATCCAATCGGCGGCGTCCTGGCCGATAAATTCTCGATGCGCACCCTGGTCAATATCAGCGTCGGTGCCTTTGTCCTGCTCGACGTCTGGTACGCCTTCACCACCAATTACGTGATGCTCATCATCATCCACGTGCTCTACGGCTTCTTTGGCATCGCCACGCTGTGGTCCGCCTACCTGGTGGGCATCCGCAATCTGGGCGATGCCGGCAACCAGAGCACCCTCTTTGGCAGCTCAGAGGCGACGCGCGGCATCATTCAGACCATCTGCGGCTTTGTCTTTTTGGCCATCATGGGCGCGGCGCTCTCTGGCATCACCCTGAACGTGGCGGCTCCCACGGCCGAGATGACCGTCGCCGTGCAGAGCGGTTGGCGAACCATGTTGCTGGCCGCCGCTGCCATCACCGCCATCTTCTTTGTGCTCGGCCTCGTCTTCCTGCCCAAGAGCAAGAAAGGGCAGAAAGACCAGGCTCCTGCCGGTGAGGACCCCGTCCCTGAGCAGCCAATCAAAAAGTACACGTTCAAGGACGTCGCCAAGAACAAAGGCGTGTGGATCTCGATCGTGGTCATCATGTGCGCCTACATGCTGTGGAGCTTAGGCAACGGCTATCTCACCACGTATACCGTGCAGATTCTGAACATCGACGCCCAGACCGCCTCCACTCTAGGCATCGTCCGCAGCTACATCATCGTCTTTGTAGCTGGCTTCTGCGGGTTTATCGTGGACCGCGTCAACTACAAGGGCGCTGCCTTCATGGGGATGTTTGTCCTGGCAATAGCTCTGCTGCTGGGTGTGATGTTCAGTACCGCGGTGGTCCCGCTCTGCGTGGCGCTCACTCTCGTCATCGCCTTCTTTGCCAACGTCATGAAGTCGACGTACTGGTCGATCCTAGGACAGGCGGGCATTCCGGTGGCTATGACCGCACTGGCCACAGGCTTCATCTCGTTTATCGCCTTCATCCCCGAGTTCATCGCCCCCACCGTCTGCGGCGTCTGGCTCGATGCGGCTGTAGCGGCGGGCACTCCCATCGTGGGCTTCTACAAGATCTTCATCATGCTCATCGTCTTTGCCATCATCGGCGTGGTCTTCAGCCTCGTCCTCATGCGCCGCACCAAGAAGCTGGAGAGCGAGGGCTTGGTGGAGACCCGCAAGACCATGAAGGCCGCTGAATGTGTCAACGGGGACGGTTCTGTCTGACATCTTCTCGGCCCGGCTCGAGGGCTCTGGGCCGGGTGTGTCAACGGGGACGGTTCTGTCTGACGCCTTTTCGGCCGAGTCGCTTGGCCCGGCGAGACCTGCTCTGCTGGTCAACTCACAGACAATGCAAAAGGTGTCAAGAAGAGCCGTCCCCGTGACACACAACGTTGACAACCTTTGACAACATTCGCTGGTGAGTCATCCCCGGAGGATGTATTCCGTGGCTATGGCGCTCATCAGGTCGGAAGAGCCGCAAGTCACCTGGTTGCCGCGGCAATCGCGCCAGATGCGGCCGACTCGCAGGTCTCGTGTGTAGCCGGCGCCGCCCAGCGCCTCCATGGCCAGGGATGCGGTTTCGGTAGAGGCCGCCGGCACAAAGCGCTTCATGAGCGCACACATGATGTGCGATTCGGCCGTGCCGTCATAGACATGGCGAGCGGCCTGGTAGACAAAGTGCTCCATGCTGTAGATGCGGAT
>OMWF01000302.1 GCA_900314665.1 uncultured Actinomycetes bacterium | reverse complement strand
GGCAGGTACAATACCGAGAACCGACCCGTCTCTTATCGGCAGCAAGGAGCGCTCATGGCTGAGTTCATCTATCAAATGGAACGTGCCCGCATGTCCTACGGCAATAAGGTCATCCTCGACGACGTCACGATGGGGTTCTTCCCCGGCGCCAAGATCGGCGTGGTGGGCCCCAACGGCATGGGCAAGTCCACCCTGCTCAAGGTCATGGCCGGCCAAGTCGAGCCTATCAACGGCGTGGCGCGCCTCTCGCCGGGCTACACCGTGGGCATCCTCCCGCAGGAGCCGCAGCTCGACCCCGAAAAGACCGTCAAGGGCAACGTGGAGCTCGCCTTTGGGGACATCATCGCCAAGGTCAACCGCTTCAACCAGATAGGTGACGAGATGGCGAGCCCCGATGCGGACTTTGGCGCCCTGATGGCCGAGATGGGCCGTCTCCAGACCGAGATCGACGCGGCCGACGGTTGGGACTTGGACTCCAAGCTCTCGCAGGCCATGGATGCGCTGGCCTGCCCCGACCCCGATGAGCCGGTGACGCACCTGTCCGGCGGCGAGCGGCGTCGGGTGGCCCTGTGCCGTCTGCTGCTTGAGGCCCCCGACCTGCTGCTTCTGGACGAGCCCACCAACCACCTGGACGCCGAGAGCGTGCTCTGGCTGGAGAACTACCTGCACTCCTATCCGGGCGCGGTGCTGGCCGTGACCCACGACCGCTACTTTCTCGACGACGTGGCCGAGTGGATCTGCGAGGTCGACCGCGGCCACCTCTACCCCTACAAGGGCAACTACTCCACCTACCTGGAGACCAAGGCAGCGCGCCTGGAGGCGCAGGGCCAGCAGGACGCCAAGCGCGCCAAGAAGATGCGCAGCGAGCTGGAGTGGGTGCGTTCGAGCCCCAAGGCCCGCCAGGCCAAGAACAAGGCCCGTCTGGAGCGCTACGAGCAGATGGCCAACGAGGCCGCCACGGAGCGCCCCGACTTCACGGAGATTCAGATTCCAGCCGGCCCGCGCCTGGGCGCCAAGGTGCTCGAGGCCACGCACCTGCACAAGGCCTTTGGCGAGCGGGTCCTCTTCGACGACCTGAGCTTTACCCTGCCGCGCAACGGCATCGTGGGCGTCATCGGCCCCAACGGCGTGGGCAAGTCCACGCTCTTCAAGATGATCATGGGCCTGGAGCCGGTCACGAGCGGCGGGCTCGAGCTGGGCGAGACGGTCAAGCTGAGCTACGTCGACCAGAACCGCGAGGGCATCGAGGCCGATAAGAACGTCTGGGAGGTGGTCTCCGGCGGCAAGGACGTGATGGTCGTGGGCGACACCGAGGTGCCCAGCCGCGCCTACGTGGCGAGCTTTGGCTTCAAGGGCCAGGACCAGCAGAAGAAGGCCGGCGTGCTGTCCGGGGGCGAGCGCAACCGCCTCAACCTGGCGCTCACCTTGAAGCAGGGAGGCAACCTGCTGCTGCTCGACGAGCCCACCAACGACCTGGACACCGAGACCCTGGAGAGCCTGGAGGAGGCGCTCGGGCGCTTCCCCGGCTGCGCGGTCATCACCAGCCACGACCGCTGGTTCCTGGACCGCATCGCGACCCACATTCTGGCCTGGGAGGGAACGGATGAGAACCCCGGAGCCTGGACCTGGTTCGAGGGCAACTTCGCCGATTACCAGGCCGACCGCGAGAAGCGCCTGGGACCGGACGCGAGCCGCCCGCACCGCCTGCACCGCAAGCTGACCCGGGACTAAGTGCGCAGGGCTCCAACCGTAGAAGCAGCACGCAGGAAAAGCCCCGCCTGCAGGGAGAGCGGGTGGGGCTTGTCGGTCGGCGGGGGGTTGCCGGCAGCGGAGGCGGCATCCGGTGCTGCGCCCGGGGATTCGCACCGCCGCCAATTGCCGGGCTTCTCGCCGGCTTGTCGGTGGCGTTGCTGCCGGGCATCTGATATAAACGTCGTTGCAACCAGACCTCGGTGTGCCCAGATGAGACGCATTTGGAAGACTGCCGGAGGCGGGCGCTCGCGCGCCGCCTCGGCAGTCTTTCTTGCTGTCGGGTCGCAAACGCCGGGGAGGTCCCCATGTACCTCATGGTCGACAACTACGACTCCTTCGTCCACACGCTCACCAGCTACTTTGCCGAACTCGGATGCGACATGCGGATCGTGCGCAACGATGCGCTCGACGTAGGCCGGGTGCTGGACCTGGCCCGGGGCGGCGAGCTGCAAGGCGTGGTCATCTCGCCGGGGCCCAAGACGCCCGAGCAGAGCGGCAGCTGCCCGCAGCTGGTCCGAGCCCTGCAGCAATGGGGCGGCGCCAGCGCTCGCCCCGTCCCCATCCTGGGCGTCTGCCTGGGACACCAGGTCATCGCCCAGGCCAACGGGGCGCGGGTGCGGCGGGGCGTGCGCCCCATGCACGGCAAGGTGACCCCCATCGAGACCGACGGGGCGGGGCTCTTCTCGGGATTGCCCCGGCGCTTCAAGGTGACCCGCTACCACTCCCTGGTGGTGGACGCGGGGCATCTGCCTCCGTGCCTGCGGGTCGACGCGCTGGCCGACGACGGCGCGGTGATGGCGATAAGCCACCGCGAGCTGCCCGTCTTTGGCGTGCAGTTCCACCCCGAGGCGGTGCTCACCAGCTACGGGCATGAACTGCTCGGCAGCTTCTTGCGGGTCTGCCGGCAGGCCTCGGAGGGGGCCTGGGCGCCGGATCCGGCGGCAGGGCTCCTGCCTGGGCAGCCGGAATCCGGAGAGGCCTTTGCGCAGCTTTCGGGGTATCGCCCGGCTGTGCGTGCCGGGAGCTGGGCATGAGGGCGCGCGTGCGGCGCCTGGACGGCGTCACGGCTGGTGCGGCGGACGTCTTTGAGCTGGTGCGCGGCGGGGGTAAGGCCGCGTTTCTGGACTCCGCGCTGCCGGGCGACCTGGGGCGGTTCTCGATCGTGGGCCTCTGGCCGCGCCAGGTGCTCACCGACGAGGGCGGGGTCGTGAAGGTCGACGGCCAGCAGGTGGCGGGGGACTTCCTCGACGTCGCCCAGCGAATCAGCAACGAGCGGAGGGACGAGGCCCCCGCGGACCTGCCTCTGGCCTCGGG
>OMWF01000303.1 GCA_900314665.1 uncultured Actinomycetes bacterium | reverse complement strand
GAGATGACGTCGAGGTAGGAGATGGTGTCGTACTTCTTGGCCTCAGGGTGGTTGACCGGGTCGCAGTCGTAGATGCCATCGACCTTGGTGGCCTTCATGATGCACTCGGCACCGATCTCGCAGGCGCGCAGGGCGGCGGTGGTGTCCGTGGTGAAGAAGGGGTTTCCGGTGCCGGCGGCAAAGATGACGACCCGGCCCTTCTCGAGATGACGCATGGCGCGGCGGCGGATGTAGGGCTCAGCGACGGCCCGCATCTCGATGGCGCTCTGCACGCGGGTCACGATGCCCTTGCGCTCGAAGGCCTCCTGCAGGGCCAGCGCGTTCATCACGGTCGCCATCATGCCGATGTAGTCCGCCTGGGCCCGGTCCATGCCCTCGCTGGCTCCGGCCATGCCGCGGAAGATGTTGCCGCCGCCCACAACGATGGCCAGCTCGATGCCGCCGTCGTAGAGCTCTTTGATTTGCTCCGCGATGGTGTCGAGCACCTTGGGGTCGATCCCGTAGCCGGTGTCGCCCATCAGCGCCTCGCCGGAGAGCTTCAAAAGCACGCGCTTGTATTTGAATTCGCTCACAGCTTGCCCTTCCGATTGGTCTTCATGCCTCTCAGAGTGTAGCCGAACGAGAGGCTCAAGTGGAGCCGCATTGGCGTAGAACGCACAGGGGCCGCCATCCGTTCGAGGATGACGGCCCCTGGATGTGTGCACTTGCGCGCGGTTTGGCTAGTTCTCGCTGCCCAGCTGCACGCGGTCGAAGGCGGCGACGGCGATCTGGTCGCCCGTGGCCTTCTCGACCTTGGCGATGTAGGCCTTGATGGTCAGATCGGGATCCTTGACAAAGACCTGGTCGACGAGGCAGACCTCCTTGAAGAACTTCTTCAGGCGGCCGGTGGCCATCTTCTCCTGAATCTCCTCGGGCTTGCCGGACTCCGCGGCCTGCTCCTTGTAGATGGCCTTCTCGTGCTCGACCACGTCGGCGGGAACGGACGCCTCGTCGATGGCGATCGGGTTCATTGCGGCGATCTGCAGGGCGATGTCGTGAGCCAGGGTCTTGAACTCGTCGTTTGCAGCGGTCTCGGGCTTGGCGCAGGTGAGCGAGACGAGCACGCCGATGTTGCCCTCGCCGTGGATGTAGCTGTCGATGAGGCCGTTGCCCTCGAGGGTCTCGCGGGCGAACTTGCCGAGCTGCATGTTCTCGCCGATGATGTGGATGGCCTCGGTCAGCTGGTCGGCCACGCTGGTGCCCTCGACCTCGACCGCCTTCAGGGCGTCGATGTCAGCGGGGTCGGCGACGGCCACGGCCTTGGCGAAGCCGGCGGCGATGTCCTTGAACTTGTCGGTGCGGGCCACGAAGTCGGTCTCGCAGTTGACCTCGAGCAGCGAGGCGAGCTTGCCGTCCTCGCTCGTATAGACGGCGACGACGCCCTCGTTGGTGGCGCGGCCCTGCTTCTTCTGGGCGGCGGCCAGGCCACGGGTACGCAGCACGTCGATGGCCTTGTCCATGTCGCCGTCGGCCTCGGTGAGGGCCTTCTTGCACTCCATCATGCCGGCGCCGGTCTGCTCGCGCAGCTGCTTGACGAGGGCTGCGGTAATCTTTGCCATGGATGTACTCCTGTTCTCTCTCATGCGGGCGCGATGCCCGCGAACGCAGTGCTGTCGGTGCGGAGCGGGGCTCTCTTAGGCCTCGGAAGCGGCGGTCTCAGGCTCGGCGGCCTGAGCCTCCTCAAACGCCTTGGCGTCCGCCTCGGCGGCAGCGGGAGACTCAGAAGCGCCCTCGTCGACACCGGTGCCGGCCACGACCGCATCGGCCATGAGGGTGGTGATGAGGTCGATGGAGCGGATGGCGTCATCGTTGGCGGGAATCCCGAAATCGACCACGTCGGGATCGGAGTTGGTGTCGAGCATGCCGATCACGGGGATGTGCAGGCGACGGGCCTCGCGGATGGCGATCTCCTCGCGAACGGTGTCGACCACGAAGAGGGCCTGGGGGGCGCCGGTCATGTCGCGCACGCCGCCGAGGTTGGCCTGCAGCTTGGCCAGCTCCTTGCCCAGCTTGGCCTGCTCCTTCTTAGGCAGGGTGGCGGTGATGCCGGCCTCGGCCTGAGCCTCGAGCTGCTCCATGCGGGCGACACGCGAGCGCATGGTCACGAAGTTGGTGAGCATGCCGCCGAGCCAACGCTGGGTGACGTAGGGCATGCCGGCGCGGCTGGCGTTGCGCTCGATGGACTCCTGAGCCTGCTTCTTGGTGCCCACAAAGAGAATCTTGCCGCCGCGCTGAGCGGTCTCGAGAACGAAGCTGTAGGCCTCGTCGAGGGCGAAGAGGGTCTGCTTGAGGTCGAGGATGTAGATGTCGTTGCGCTCGGTGAAGATGTAGGGCTTCATCTTGGGGTTCCAGCGGCGCGTCTGGTGGCCAAAGTGGACACCGGCCTCGAGCAGGGTCTTGACGGAGATCTTCTGTGCCATGGTGCGTTCCTTTCGCATTTGTTAGGCGTCCGCACGGATCATCCCCTGGGTCCGCAGCCGTCCCCTCCATTGAGGAAAGCGGCCACACGCGGTCATAGGTCCCCGTGCGTGAGATTTATAAAGCCTTGGAATAGTAGCAGAGATTCCCGGCCGGTGCAGGGGCTTTGCCTGACGCCTCCGCTCACCGCCTACTCAGGGCCTGCCGCCCGGACCCGGCCGCCGACGCCGCAGATGCCCGGTCAGCCCCGCGGATGGGCTTGGTGGTGCTCGTCTTTGAGATGCGCCGTCGAGAGGTGGGTGTAGATCTGGGTGGTCGAGAGACTGGAGTGGCCCAGGAGCTCTTGCACGCTGCGCAGGTCAGCCCCGTTCTCCACCAGATCGGTGGCGAAGGTGTGGCGCATGTCGTGCGGATGGATGTCCGCCGGCAGGCCCGCGGCGGTGCAGCAGCGCTTGAACGCCTTGCGCAGGGCGTCGGCGCTCATCGGATTGCCCCGGCTGGACAGGAACAGGGCGTCGCCGGAGGCCGGGCCGACGAGTTGCGGGCGGCCGTCGGCGAGGTAGCGGACCAACGTGTCGAGGGCCAGGGGGTGCAGCGGCACGATGCGCTGCTTGGAGCCCTTGCCCATGAGCGTCACCTGGCGGGCGGGAAAGGAGACGCTTGAGACGCGCAGGCCGGCCATCTCGCCGATGCGGGCTCCCGAGGCGTACATGAGCTCGAGCATGGCCTGGTCGCGCAGTCCTTGCGGAGTGGAGAGGTCGCTCACCGTGAGGAGCTTGTCCAGGTCCGCCGACGAGATGCGCCGAGGCAGGGCCTTGGGCTGTTTAGGGCTCACAATGACGGCCGTGGGGTCGCTTTTGGCCTGACCGGTTTGGACGAGCCACCCGTAGCAGGTGCGCAGCGACGAGAGCCGCCGGTTCACGGTGCGGCGCGAGTAACGGGCGCGGTCGAGCTCGGCCAGGTAGCGCCTGAAGGCCCGGTGGTCGGTGTCGAGCGGCTGCACCCCCGCCCTCTCGCACCAGCGCAGATAGTCCCCGACATCCTGCAGGTACGCCCGCACCGTGTTGCCGGAAAGCCCCCGCTCGTGCGACAGGTAGGCGGCAAACCCCTCGAGAACCCCAGACCCGGGCCGCCCGTCGGCGACGCCCGTCTCGTCAACCTCAGGCATCAAGCGCCCCCGCATCTCCGCTGAAGGGCAGGATGCCCAGGTCGGGGCGAGTCTGAAGATACGTTGCGAGCGACTCCTGAGCCCGTCGGGAGTAGGCCGCGTAGCGGTCGCGCTTGCCCTTGATCCGGCGCCCGAGCGGTGGAAAAATCCCAAAGTTAACGTGCATGGGCTGGTAGTCCTGGGTGGCGGGATCGGTGGCGTAGGCCAGAAGAGACCCGAAGGCGGTGTCCCCGGGAAGGGTCGGCGCCGGGACCCCGATCATGTCGGCGTACGTGCAGAGGGCTGCATAGAGTCCTGAGGCGATGGCCTCGCAGTAGCCCTCGGTTCCGGTGATCTGCCCGGCAAAGCGCACCTCAGGCCGCGTTGGCAGGGCCAGCGTGCGGGTGAGCGCGTGCGGGGTGTCGATGAAGGTGTTGCGGTGCATCACGCCGTAACGCGAGAACACCGCGTGCTCGAGGCCCGGGATGAGCCTGAAGACGCGGTCCTGCTCGGGCCAGGTCAGATTGGTTTGGAAGCCCACCAGGTTGTAGGCGGTGAGCGCGCGGTTCTCGGCCCTCAGCTGCACGGCCGCCCACGGGCGCCTCCCGGTGGAGGGGTCGGTCAGCCCCACCGGCTTCAAAGCCCCGTAGCGCAGGGCGTCGACCCCGGTGCGGGCCACCTCCTCCACCGGCTGGCACGCCGAGAAGAGCTCTCGTCGCTCGAAGTCGCGGACGATGGCGCGTTGGGCTCCGACGAGCTCGGATATGAAGCGTTCGTACCCGTCGCGGTCGAAGGGCGCGTTGAGGTAGTCGTCGTCGCCCGCGTCGTAGCGGGATTGGGCAAACACCCGGCTGCGGTCGATGCTGTCGGCCTCGACGATGGGCGCCGCCGCGTCGTAGAAGGCGAGGCTCGGAGCCCCCACCAGGGTGGACACGAGCTCGGTGAGGGCGGGCGAGGCCAGCGGGCCGGCGGCGACGATGACCGGACCGCGGGGGAGCTCGGTCACCTCCCGGCGGATGACAGTGATGAGCGGCTCGGCGGCGATGCGCTCGGTTACCTCCTCCGAGAAGCGCTCGCGGTCGACGGCAAGCGCTCCCCCCGCCGGGACTTGTGCGGTGAGCGCGCAGGACAGAAGCTCGGACCCGAGCACCACGAGCTCGCGCTTGAGCAGGCCGGCCGCGCTGTCGAAGCGCCGCGCCTTGAGCGAGTTGGAGCAGACGAGCTCGGCGAGCGACCCGGTCCGATGCACCGG
>OMWF01000304.1 GCA_900314665.1 uncultured Actinomycetes bacterium | reverse complement strand
CCTCAAGCTCCGTCTGCTCTTCTGCCAGCGCTTCCTCGACCTCTTTGCCCTCGGGCTTCTCGTCCATCAAACGTTCCTCTCTGCTCTCCTCAAACCGGTCTGCCATCTCTTAGCTCACAAATCCTTCCACTGCCCACGTCCCCGACTTGGGGTCCTTGTGCATGCTGATAAAGCCGTGCTTCTCCGCGTCCTGCAAAAAGCTCGTGAAGTTGCGGTATCCGTACGAGCTCTCCGAGAACTGCGGCTGCTTGCGACGAATGGTGAGCTTGATAAGCGAGGGCAGCATGGGGTCCACGTCCTCGCGCTGCAGGGCGTCGATGGTCTCAAAGAGCAGCTTGAAGGCCGGGCGCTTGCTCTCGTCGATCTTATCGAGGCTGGGCAGGGTGCTGGGCGGCTCCACAATGTCCTCGTAGTAGATGAACTCATCGCAGTTGGCCGATAGGATCTCACTGGTAGAGTCCTTGCAGCCCACGCCCACCACGTTCTTGCCGTCCTCTTTGAGCTTCAGGACGAGCGGGGTGAAGTCGGAGTCGCCGGAGACCACCACGAAGGTGTCTATGTAGCCCTTGGAGTGGCACATCTCCATGGCGTCGACCACCAGGCGGATGTCGGCGCTGTTTTTGCCGGTGTACTTGCGATCGGGAATCTCAGCCAGCTCGACGCCCAGCTCATGCAGCGGGGTGACGGCGTCAGGAAAGCGCTGCCAATCGCAGTAGGCGCGCTTGGCCACGATCTTGCCCTTCTCGACCAGGCGCTCAAACACCTTGCCCATGTCGAGGACGACAGACTGGCTGCGCTTGCCGCGCCCCTTGGGGGCAGCGGAGAGCGCCAGGTTCTCATAGTCGATAAAAACCGCGAGCGAATGTGCTTGCTCTGGCATGCAGGTCCTTTCTATAAGCCGCAGCCCGTCGCGGCACGCCCCAGACCCGGGTCGAATCGTCGAAGGAACATCGGAAAGGCCGCCAGGCGGCCGCAAGCACAGCTGCGGTATGCATTTTTACGTGGAAGCAGGCGGCCGGACGGCCTCTGCGTTTGATGCATACTAGCACGGACCGATGGCAAACAAGTGGAGGTTTGATGTCGAGCGGCCGCCGGAAGCTCTGCGTCTGGGCGATGGATGCAGCAGCCCTTCCTTTGTTCTTCCCATCCATGCGCCGTTACCTGCAGCCTTCGCGCACTCCCCGACACCCCCGCACGTTGCGAAAAGAGCTGTTGCGGGGTTCAAAGCAGATGCTGTGGGCAGCGCTCCACCATCGAAGGGTATACTTGCAGACGGTTTATTGACCGATGGCATCGCGCCGTCTCTTGATAGGAGGAATCCACATGCTGGGACCGCTGGGTGGAGATAAGGCTTGGGACCACGAGGACGTCACGGACGCCGAGGAGGAGGCCCAGAAGCTGGCCGATGCCGGCGACAAGAGCGCCGACGAGGGCGGTTACTGGTACGCCTATGGCACCCATCAGGATGCCGAGTACGTCTTTGAGGAGCCTGAGTTCATCGACAAGGCCAAGATCGAGGAGCTCACGCGCAACACCTACATCACCAAGCTCTATATCGCCTACAAGAAGTAGCCCAAGCGACATCGAGCTGTCCGCGCCCCGCCGGATCAACTCCAGCGGGGCGCTTCTGTATGAACCGGAGTCCAAGTCTCACTCCAACTTTTGACGGCTTTGGCCCAAACAGACATGCAAACTCCGAAAGCCGGAGAAACGCCTCCAGCATCACTGCAGGTAGAGCGGTTGCTTCCTTCCCTGTACCCCGCGCAGCACCGGCGGCTTCTGGCCAAAACCGTAAAAACTTGGAGTAAAGCTTCCACATAACATCGTTTTGCGGCCAAAACCGTCAAAAGTTGGAGTGAGGAACTACCAGAGAGTTAGAGTCGCCGGCTGACAGAACGTTGGAGAAAGGGGCTGCCGGAAACTCGGAACAGGCGGCCGCCGTCAGGACCTGCAATCCAGACGCTCGCCCAGATCGACCGCAAACCCTACTAGGGCTCCCGGTCCCCTACACGCACCGTGCCCCGCAGTCGGAAGACTGCGGGGCACGGTAAACCTCAGCTGTTCTTTGAGCTTGATGCGCTAGGCGGCAACTACGTGCAGCTCGCCCATCATCACGTCGGCCTCGGTGGAGTCAGCCTGAACGGTGAGCGGGGCGAAGCCGTCCGCCTCGACCGTCACCGTGTAGGCGCCCTCGGGCAGGTTCTTGGTATGGAACTCGCCAAAGTCGTCGGTGGCAAGCTCGCATGCCACCGTGCCGTCGGCGGAGGTGAAGGTCACCTTGGCGCCGATGACCGCCTCGGCGGCAGCCGGGTCGACTACCATGCCGGCGATCCAGTTGGTGGTCTGGTTGATATAGCGCATGTGGCTGCCGGACTCGGCGTTGCCGCAGGCGTCGACGGAGCCGGCCAGGCGCGGGTCGTCCTCGTCGACCAGGGTGAGGGCGTCGGTGGAGCAGGCGTCCACGCAGCGCGGCTCCTTCCAGCCGTCGTCGATGAGGTGAGCGCAGCCGGTGCACTTCTGCGGAAGCTCGAGCTCCTCGTTCCAGTACACATTGCTGCAAAGGTCGACCAGGTCGCGGCGACCCTTGGCCTTGGCGGGATCAATCAGGATGAGCCCGTCCTCGCGGCGGTACACGCACTCCGGCGCGGCCTCCAGAAGCTTGCAGTTGTCGCAGTGTCCGCAGATGAGCGGCTTGTACTCGACCCACACCATGGGCACGCGGCCACGGTCGCGCTGGGTGAGCTTGCACCAGAACTCGCCGGTCAGGGCCTGAGCCTCGGTATAGGGCAGCCACGGCTGCTTGCAGTGCTCGTCCTTGCAGGCAATCTGGCAGTTGTAGCAGCCGTTGCAACGGCTGGCGTCAAAGAGAATCGTCTTCACGGCGCTTAGTCCTCCTCGATGATCTGATCCATGACGGAGATTCCGGTGTAGGGGTTGTAGTTGGGACGGGGAGCAAAGGCCTCGGGGTACTGCTTGGCCAGCTCGTCGAGGTCCATCTTCTTGAGGCCCACCAGGAATCCGTTGGTGACCTCGCCGGCGGCGTTCTTGGACGAGGTCTTGTCCGGGCAGATGAGGTTGTTGGCGCCGCCGCGGTCGAGGCCGCCCTGGCCCATCACGATCGGGTCGGTGTGGCTGCCGTGGTCCTGGTAGAGGGCGCCGGGCATGATGCGCTCGGTGACGTAGGCCGCGCCCATGACGGTGCCGCGCTCGTTGTACAGGCCCACGATGTCGTGGTTCTTGATGCCGAGCTTCTCGGCGTCCACCGGGTTGATCCAGACCGGCTCGTAGGCGTAGCCGTCGGGGCCGACGATCTTGCAGGTCTCGATCTCGCGGGTCCAGGGGCAGTCGTCGAAGTTGGCGTGCACGCGCCAGCGCGGGTGGTTGGAGACCAGCAGGAACGGGTAGTCCTTGGCGCGGTCGGAGCTGATGCGCTCCTGATGGCCGTCGGCCTCCTCGATCCAGTGGGCCACCGGGCCGCGGACGTGGTCGTCGGGGAAGTGCTCGGCCAGCGGGACCGAGTAGAACTCGATCTTGCCGGTGGCGCTGTCCAGGGGGAAGGCGTCCGGGTCCTCGGCGAAGTTGATCATGCCGGCGGGATCGTCCTCCCAGTCCTCCTTGGTGGGCAGGATCTGGATGCCCTGCTTCTTGAAGGTGTCGTAGTCCTCCCACTCGGTGCCGCCGATGCCGCTGCCGCGGTAGCCCTTCTCGAGCCACTCCTCCTCGCTCTTGCCGCCGGTAAAGTGGCGCACGCACTTCTTGTAGCGGCCGCCAAAGGCCTCCAGCTTCTTGGCCACCTCAAGCACGGCCTCGTAGTCGGAGAGGGACTCGCCCACGTGGTCGACGGCGGCCTTCTCGTCAATCATGATGTTGAACTGGCCGTTGTAGGTGTCCACGCCAAAGTCGTTGAGCTCGAGCTTGGTGGAGACGGGCAGGATGATGTCGGCAAACATGGTGTCGTTCTCAAACCAGGGGTGCTGGACCAGGAAGAACTCCAGGTTCTCGCTGCGGATGGCATCCTGGAACTCGTTGCCGTCGTTCCAGCAGGTGGACCAGCACGGCGAGTCCGACCAGACCATCTTGATGCCGGCATCGCCCTCCAGCGGGAACTGGAAGTGCTGGAACTGATCCTCACGCGGGTGGCGAGAGGTGACGTGCCCGTACCACTCGATCTTCTCGCCCTTCAGGGCCTTGGCGATGAGGGTCTTGGGGATGAAGCTCTTAGGCAGGTCGCCCAGCATGGCGGCGTGGTAGCAGGCGCGCACATCGGGCAGAATCTCGGCCGAGGGCATGGGGCTGAAGCTCTGCATGCCCATCAGTGCCCACTCGATGTACTTGAGCTGGTTGCGGCCGGGCTTGCCCACGCCCTGCATGGCTAGCAGGTAGATCTCCAGGCGGGCAGGCTCGTGGCTGAAGCAGCTGCGAATGTAGCCGCCGCCGTTGCAGTGGGCGATGGACACGTTGTGCGTGGCCCAGTAGCGCGCCAGGGCCTTGATGCGCCAGGCGGGGACGTGGCACTTCTCCTCGGCCCACTCGGGGGTCTTGGGGACGCCGTCCTCATCGCCCAGCACGTAGTACTGGAACCAGTCAAAGCCGTCCGTGTGGGTGGCGACGTAGTCCTTCTCGTAGGTGCCCTCGGTCATCCACACATAGGCGATGGCCAGCTGCAGGGCGGCGTCCGTGTTGGGGAGCACCGGGATCCACATGTCGGCGTGGACGGCGTTTGCGTAGTTGCAGTCGGGCGAGACGGCGATGTACTTGACGCCGATCTCTGTGAACCAGAACATCATGCGCGAGGCCTGTTGGCCCGACCAGCCCCAGGGCGTGGTCTCGGCGTCGCAGCCCCAGTAGAGGATGGCGTCGGAGTGCTCGGAGATGTCCTTGAGCAGGTTGGTCTGGTGCACGTTCTGGCCCAGCGGCTCCTGGCCCCAGGCGTGCTTGGCGCCCCAGTACCAGCCCTCCCAGCTGTCCGGCTGGCGGGCCTGCATGGTGAGCCCGCCGGTCATGTCGAGCAGGTTGGCCATGCAGCCGTGGGGGCCATGCAGCGAGCCGGTCTCTCCGTGGCCATCGGCCTGGGCCATGATCGAGTTGCGGCCGTAGGTGTCGTCGATGCGCTTGATCTCATTGGCGATGATGGTGGTCGCCTCGTCCCAGGAGATGCGCACGTACTTGCTCTTGCCGCGGTTCTGCGGATTGCGCTCGCCGTCGGGATCCCAGTCCACGCGCTTGAGCGGGTAGGGGATGCGGTTGGGCGAGTAGGTGCGGGTCTTGTAGGCGATCGAGAAGGGCGGGCAGTAGGTCTCCATGCCCGGCTCAAACTCGTGTCCGCGCGCCTTGATGGTCCAATAGTTGAGGTCTTCCTTGGTGTACCACTGTCCAAAGTGGATGGGGCGCATCCTCACGATGCGGCCGTCCTTGACGTCGATGCAGGTGCCGTTGGCGCCGTTGCCAAACGAGCAGAGCGACATGTTCTGCATGACCGTCTTGTCCGCTGTCTTCATGGTCCCCTCTCTCTTCCTCATCGCGACGTCACAGGGTCCTCGCGCCCGCACAAAGCCGCAAAGACGCCATGCCGGGCCCCCTTCAGGCGGTTGGGGCCCGTCTCTTCCATTGGACTATTGTGCGCGTACGCCTGAAAGAGTTTGCGCAGGCGTTTGTTGGGGCTTGGAAACACTTTGTTAGCAAGGAGCGGCAGGCGGTTTGCAACCCCGCATGCCTTTTCTACAGCATCCAGACCTGGCCCTCCTCGGCCAGGGGCTGGTAGTAGGAGTCAAAGCTTTGCAGCACGGCCCTTCCCAAGGGCAGCGAGAAGAACCCCGGCAGGCAGACAAAGCCCAGCTGAATGCGCTGGTACTGCTCAAAGGTCCTGAAGACGGTTCCCTCGGCTTCCTGGTTGCGGCCGATAAAGGTGGGAAAGAAGGTCACGCCCTTGCCGTCGCGCACGAGGTTGCGCCGGAAGTTCACGTCAGGCACCACCATCTTGACCGCATTGGCCCCAAAGCGCTGCTCGAGGAAGGGGCGCTGCTCGGCGGAGGAGGAGATGATGTTCTGCTCCTCAAGGTCTGCGTGGGTGATCTTCTCCTTGGTGGCAAGCGGCGAGGACTCGGGCAGCAGCACGCCATCCTCGTATTCGATATAGGGCCGATACTCGCCGCCATGGGCCAGAAGCCGGGTGATGGCCGCCTGCGAGGCGTCCGACCCCGGGTTGAAGAAGAGCGCGATGCCCACGCTCGAGCCCAGGTCGCCGTAGGTGTTCTCCTCGTTGCAGAACGCCTCGATGATGCGCTCGGTGCTCAGCTGAACGTAGCGCAGGTTGAACGAGGTGTCGGCAAAATCGCTGTACAGGCGAGAGATCATCCCGCTCATGAAGACGATGGAGCTGCAGAACACGATGCTTCCCGCGGACCGCTCGTCATCGAGCAGCTTCAGGGCCTCGGCGTGCAGCATGCTCATGGACTGGACCGCCCGGGAGATGGCCGGAAAGATGCGCTTGCCCTTGGGGGTCAGGGAGAGGCTGTTGGCGGTGCGGTGGAAGATCTCAAAGCCAAGCTCGTCCTCCACCACGGCGATGGCGCGGCCCAGCCCCTGCGGGCTGATGAAGTTCTTCTTTGCAGCCAGGGCGATGGACCCCTGCTCGGCAGTGTCCACCACGTACTTCAAGTATTCAGACCTCACAGGATCCGCCTCTCACGTGAATGCCCGGATCCCGCCCATCCCTATGTCCGAGCATTAGTTGGTGCGGTGATGCCTCCGGTGGTAAGTATAGCCCTCCTGCTCTTCGCCCTGTTCCGGAGCCGTGCCGCCCTCGTTGGCCTCGTCCCAGTCGAGCCCATGGGCAAAGCAGGTCTCCTCGTCGGAGTAGATGAGGATGAGGGCCTGGGTCGCCAGCTCCGCCCCGCCCGCGGTGTTGAGCAGGTTGTACAGCGAGTTTGCCACGTCCAAACCGGGCAAGGTGAGCTCGTAGGACTCGGCCACCTGCAACGCCAGGCCGAGGTCCTTGCAGAAGTGCTTGACGCGGATGCCGTCATCGAGCTCGTCGGCCATCATCTTGGGAATCTGGTTCTCAAAGACGCTTGAATCGACGTTGCTGCCGCGCACGACCTCGCGCAGGCGGTTCTCGTCCAGGTGCGTGGCGCGGGCAAAAGAGAGGGTCTCCACCACGCCCATCAGGGTGTCGGCGTAAGTAATGGTGGTGGCGAGCTTCATAAGCTGGCCCATGCCCGCCTCGCCCACGTAGGAGCAGGACGACGACATCAGGTCGAAGACGGACTTGAGGGCCTCGTAGTCCTCCTTCTCGCCGCCCACCATCAGCATCAGCGCCCCGCGACGGGCTGCCAGCTCGCCGCCGGCCATGGGGGCGTCGAGGCCGTGCAGGTCGTTGACCTCGGCCATGGTGCTGATGACGTGTGCCAGCTTGGGGCTGGAGGTGGTCATGTCCACCAGGTAGGTGCCGGGCTTGGCGTTGTCGAGCAGGCTGTTATCGCCCAGGTAAAGGTCCTCCACCTCCTCGGGGAAGCCCACCAGGGTCAGGATGACATCGGACTGCTGGGCCAGCGCGGCCGAGGTGTCGACCCACTGGGCGCCGTCCTTGATGACGCTCTGCGCCTTCTCCTTGTGACGGTTGTTGACCAGCACCTGATAGCCGGCGTTTATGAACAAGCGCGCAACTTCGGAGCCCATATGGCCGGTTCCGACGATCCCTATCGTGCTCGTCTGCGGTGAGATGGCCATTCCCTGTATCTTCTCCCTCACAATGCCTTGGTTTTGCTGGTAAAGCGCCTCGATAAAACCCGCGTGCCCGCCTTGAGCCCCTTCAAAGCCGATCAGTCCGTGCCGGTGCCTGCGGTGTCGTGTGCCTGTCCGCCGTCGATGACGCTCAGCTCGGCCCGGCCGTCCCCGGCCTCCCGAGCGATGCGCGAGGCGGTCTGCTGACCCGTCGCCTTGCGCCCGCCCGCATCCGAGCGCACGCGGTTGGCGATGCGGTCGGACACCGTGGCGGCCTTGCGGCGGTCCTGTCCCCAGAAGGAGAAGGCAATCATGCCGGGCCCCACGTGCGAGCCGATGACCGGGCCGATGGTGGTGCGCACCACGTGGTGGAGCTTGCAGTGCTTGCTGGCTCGCTCCTCGATGGCGTCGGCGTCCTTCTCGGCATCGGCGCTGCCAATGACGACGCTGGTCTGGGAGGCGTCGACGCTGCGCTCCTCAAAGAGGCTGTCGATGGCCTTGATGGACTTGCGACGGCCGCGCACCATTGAGAGGTTGGCCAGGTGCCCCTCGAGGTCAAAGCCCAGGATGGGCTTGATGTCGAGCTTGGCGCCGATGCCGGCCACCAGCGGCGGAATGCGGCCGCCCTTCTTGAGCCACTCGAGCGAGTCGAGCGTGAAGTAGCCGTGCACGTAGTAACGGGCCTCCTCAGCCCAGGCGGCCAGCTCGGCGGCGGTGAGCCCGCGGTCGCGCTGGCGGATGGCGCCGAGGGCGAGCAGCCCCTCGGCAATGGAGGCGAGCAGGGTGTCTACCAGATAGATCTCAGCCTCGGGATGCTCAGCCTTGACCTGGTCGAGCACGAGGCGGGCGGTCTCGAAGGTGCCGGAGAGCCCGGAGCTGAACGAGAGCACCACGGTGGGAACGCCGGACTCGGCGATGCGGTTGAAGAGCTCGACGTACTGGGCCATGGGCACTTGCATGGTGGAGGAGTCCGACCCGTTGCGCAGGTGGTCGTAGTAGTCCTTGGGCGACATGGTCTTCCACATGTCGTCATAGAACTCTTTGCCGTCCAGATGGCAGGTGAACTCCAGGACCTCGACCTCCGCCTCATCGAGAAGCTGGCGCGGGAGGTCGCAGCACGAGTCGACGACCAGGTTGCAACGGCGCTTGTTCTGCTGATACGACATGGCACCCCTCTGTTGGTAGGGTCCGGAACCGCCGGAAGCGCTCCGGCGGCAGGGAACCGTCATGCACGGCCCATCCTCCAGACGCGGACCGTTCATGACTATCGGTTCATTATGACACCTACTCCGATGCCCCGTGCGGGTCAGAGCCCATCAGACCGCAGGAGATGCCTATCGGTCGCTCAGACCGGAAGCGGCGGCACCCGTCTCGCGCGAGGATTCGAGCATGCTAGCCACCTCTTCCAGCGCCGTCGGCTCGAGCGACAGGTCGTGCGGGTCGATCCCGCGCGAGGCCAGCACCAGCGCGGTGCGCAGGTCGTAAAGACCCCGCTCCACTCCCGCCGGATAGCCGTGGGGGTTGGTGAAGCGCTTGATCGAGGGGTCGAGGAGCGCCAGCTGCTGCGACACCCGGTCGCGCACCGTGTGGATGTCCTCCCGGCCAACCACCTCGCCCTGGCGCACAAGGGGCACGAGAAGTTCCTCGTAAGGCCGGTCGGAAAGGTTCTTGCGGCGCGTGGTGTCGAGCGGGTCGACGATGACCTCGTCGCCGCGGGCCGGCGGATTGGTCACGCTGTAGACCATATCGCCCGCAAAGGTGCCGTCCTCGTGGTAGTAGCGGCGCAGTCCCTGGGGGCCGGGGATGGTTGTCTTGGAGACCTGCTCGGAGACCTTGAGCCGCGGCTGCCAGCGGCTCTCCCCCGGCAGCTTGATGGCGGTGAGCTTGTAGACGCCACCCAGCGCCGCCTGGTCATAGGCGGTGGCCAGCTTGGTGCCCACGCCGTACGAGTCGATGCAGGCGCCCTGCTCGTGCAGGGAGGAGATGGTGTACTCGTCAAGCTCGTTGCTGGCCACGATGGTGCAGTCGGTGAGGCCCGCCTCGTCGAGCATGGCACGGGCCTTCTTGGAGAGCCAGGCCAGATCGCCGGAGTCGATGCGGATGCCCAGCAGCTTCTCGCCCCGCTCGCGCATCTCGAGGCCCACCGTGATGGCGTTGCGCACGCCCTGCTCCACATCGTAGGTGTCGACCAGGAGGATGCAGTTGTTGGGGAAGGCCTTGGCGTAGGCGCGGAAGGCGTCGAGCTCGCTGGGGAACGCCATTACCCAGGAATGGGCATGGGTGCCGGAGACGGGGATGCCGTAGAGCTTGCCGGCAAGCACGTTTGCCACGCTGGCGCAGCCGCCGATGTAGGCCGCCCTGTCCGATGAGATCCCGCCGTCGGGACCTTGCGCGCGACGCAGTCCAAAGGCGGCTACCGGACCCTTGGCGACCTGGCAGATGCGGGCCGCCTTGGTGGCGATCAGAGACTGAAAGTTGACGGCGTTGAGCAGGGCGGTCTCCAGAAGCTGGCACTGCAGCAGCGGTCCGGTGACGCGGACCAGGGGCATCCGCGGAAAGACGATGCTGCCCTCGGGGACGGTGTCTATGTCGACCGAAAGCTTGAGGGTGCCCAGGTAGCGCAGGAACTCGGGCGAGAAGAGCAGGCCGCCGCCGGGAGCCGGCAGGCTCGCCAGGTAGGCCAGGTCGTCGTCGGTGAAGCAGAAGCCCTCAGCTAGATCCGCCACCTGGTCGATGCCGCAGGCGATGCCGTACCCGCCTCCATAGGGGTTCTCGCGGTAGAACATCGTGAAGCTGGCCTGCACGTCGAGCAGGCCCTCCTGCCAGTATCCCTGCCCCATGGTGAGCTGGTAGAGGTCGGTCAGGAGGGTGAGCCCCGAACCCTGCGGGTTGGAGATGGGCTGCGGAGTGGTCATGCGAACGTCACTTCCCTATGAGGTTGCGCCATTGTTGGAACCGCTAGAGCCGCCAGATTGCTGGCCGGTTGCGCCACCGCCCGATCCTGGGCTGCGGCGACGTCGACGACGGCGGTGCGCGGACGGGGCCCTGTCGGGCTGGCCGCCGTCGGCCGCCTGGCCGGCGTCGCGCCGCTGGTGCAGGCCGGAGCTGTGCTGGCCCGGATGCGGCTTGGCGCCGTCCTGCCGGCGCGTCTGCTGACCTCCCTTGACCTGCGTGGCCGCCTGCTCGGAACCGGGCTGGGGGCCGCCGTGCCCAGCGCCTCCCCGGCCACGGTGGCGTCGTCGCGGCGAGCGATGCTGCTGGCCCTCTCCCGCCGCCTGGGCTTCCTGGCCCTGGGGCCTTGCCTGCTGGTTCTGAGCCTTGCCAGGGCGCTGGGCCTGCTGCTTGCCGTTCTCAGGGTGCTGGGCGACGTCGGCGGGGTGCGACCGGCGACGGCGGCGCGAGGGCTTGGCGGGCTGCTCGGCTGCGGGCTCGTCAGACTTCTGGGCGTGGCGGCGTCGCGGCTTGCGCTCGGATGCGGGAGCGGCCTGCCGGGAGGGCTCGGACGCCGCCCCGTTTGAGCGGTGGCGCCGGCGCGGCTTGGCCTTGACCTCGTCGACCAGGTCGTCCGCGTAGTCGTCCTGCGGCACCAGCCCGTGCTCGCGGTCGTAGGCGGCGAGCGCCATCGCGATCTGGGTGTTTCCGTGCAGCTCAAGCGAGGTGCGGGTGACCAGGCACGGGCGACCCGGGCAGGGCGGCTTGCCGCTGGCGGTGTGATAGCAGGCGGGCGCCCCCTCGGCGTCTCCGGAAGGCGAGGCCTCCTGCCCTGACGCGGCGCCGGCGCCTGCGGGAGAGGCGCCGTCAGCGCCCTTATCGGCACCCTTGCCCTGCTTGGCGGCGGCAGCCGGGGCGTGGTCGTCGTAATCGCCGGCGAAGGTGCCGTCCGCATAGCCCATCTCGGACAAGGGCACGTTCACCATCTTGCCGTCCTCGAGCCTGAGCTCGACCTCCTCCTTGGGTGTGTCGAAGCCCACCACCTTGGCCATGCCGAGCGGGGTCTCGATGAGGGCGTTCTTCTTGGGAGCACGGGACTTGAAGTCCTTGTAGGCGTCGTATTCATAGCGCAGGCAGCACATGAGCCGGCCGCAGAAACCGCTGATCTTGAGCGGGTTCAGGGGCAGGTCCTGCTCCTTTGCCATGCGAATGGAGACCGGCTTGAACTCGCCCCCCATGCGCACGCAGCAAAGCTCCTGGCCGCACGGGGCGATGCCCCCTATCAGCTGGGTCTCGTCTCGAACGCCGATCTGCCGCATGTCGATGCGGATGTGGAAGGCGCTGGCCAGCTCCCTGACCAGGCCGCGAAAGTCGACCCGCTCCTCAGAGGTGAAGTAGAAGACGGCTTTGTCGCCGCCAAAGAGAAACTCCACGTCCACCGGCTTCATGTCGAGCTCGTACTTGCGGGCGAGCTCGCGAAAGACCGGCAGGGCCTCTTTGCCGCGCTCGCCCAGCTTCCGGGCGCGCTCAAGATCGTCCTCGGTGGCGACGCGCAGCACCGGTTTGAGCGGAGCGCGCAGGTCGGACTCGGACACCTCAAAGGCATCGGAGCAGGCAAGCCCCATCTCGACGCCCCGCTCCGTCTTGACCACCACATGGTCGCCGGACGACGCCTGGGTGTCCTCAGGGTCGAACCAGAGCTGTTTGGCTATGTTTCTCAGCCTGACGGCAATTACCGTGGCCATGAGAGAACCTCCTGGATCTTGAAGAGCATGGCCTCGATGGCCAGCTGTGAAGAAACATTATAGGAGATGCGGGCGGAGGCTTGGTCAACCGCGCTCACTGCTCGGGCCACCGCGCCGGGGGCGACATGGGACGCCTGGTGCCTG
The DNA here is from genome assembly GCA_900314665.1 of uncultured Actinomycetes bacterium. GTDB lineage: Bacteria > Actinomycetota > Coriobacteriia > Coriobacteriales > RUG033 > RUG033. The sequence goes on along the minus strand of OMWF01000304.1, from coordinate 1,718 downwards.
AGGCCGGCGTCGTGGTCACCGTTCACCACCAGCGACCAATCGGCACCAGACGAGATGACGAGCAGGTCGCGCAGCCATGAGCGGACGATGTTGGTAAGCTCGCCCAACCCCTCGCGCTCCCGCTGCGTAAGCTCGCGCTGATGCTTTTTCTCGAGTTCTTTGAGCGCGCTTTTGCCCAGGTAGTCCTTGCTCTCCTCCTCCGCTTGCTGCTGTTGGGCGCGGACCTGGTCGAGGGGGGCCTTGACGAGGGTCAGCAGCTCCCGAGCGTTCTCGAGCACGGTCAGGTCGTCGGCCTCGGCCAGTCCGTCGAGCACGTCGAGCACCCGATGGCGGACCTCCCGGCGCGAGGGCGTGAGCATGAACGTGCGGGCCTTGGCAACCGAGCCGCCGCAGGCAGCCAGCGCCTGGCGAGCCTGGTCGCGGCCGCAGCCGGTGAGCTGAACCAGCATTTCGGCGCCCTCCTCGCTGGGGATGCGCCTAAACGGCACCACCTGGCAGCGCGACACGATGGTGGGAAGCACCTGCTCGCGCTGCCGCCCCATGAGGATGAAGAGCACGTCGTCGGGCGGCTCCTCCAGGGTCTTGAGAAAGGCGTTGGCGGCGGCGGTGCCCAGCTGATCCACGCGATTCAGGATGTAGATCTTGCGAGAGCCGCGGATGGGCGCCAGCGTGGTGTCGTGCACGATGTCGCGTATCTGGCTCACGGTGTAGGTGCTGGTGCCGTCGGGCTCATAGAAGCGCACGTCCGGATGGGTGCGTCGAGAAACCCTCACGCAGGAGTCGCAGCGCCCACATCCGTTTTTGTCGCACAGCACGGCGGCTGCCAGCGCGTAGGCGGCATCGGTCTTGCCCGACCCCGGAGGGCCCACAAAGAGGTACGCCTGGCTCAATGCGCCCGAGGAGACCGCTACCGTGAGAAAACGGCGCACCTGCGCCTGGCCGATAAGACCGGCAAAGGGGCCGCTGCCCATCTGGGGAACCCGCGTCGCGCCCATCACCGCGCCTCCTGCCCGTCGCCCGCAAAGAGGTCGGCCACGGCGTCGAAGACGGCCTGGCCCGTCATCCCCGGGGTGGGCATCTGAGGCACCACCCTGATGCGCTGCGGGTGCGCCGCGGCCTGCCTTGCAAACCCCCGGTGCACGGCATCGTGGAAGGAGAGCTCCTCCTGCTCCATGCGATCGCCCCCGCCGCCGTTCAACGCACGGGCGCGCTCGAGGCCCTCCTTGACGTCGAGGTCCAGAAGCACGGTGCGGTCCGGCAGCAGCCCGGCCGTGGCCCACTGGTTGAGCTGCTCGATGCGCGCGAGGTCAAGCCCCCTGCCGTAGCCCTGGTAGGCCACCGTTGAGTCGGTGAAGCGGTCGCAGATGACCACCTTTTCCGCCAGAAGGGCGGGCTGTATGACCTTGGAGACCAGCTGCGCCCGCGCCGCCTCAAAGAGCAGCAGCTCGGCGGTGGGGTCCAGGTCCTCTCCCCCGCCCAGCAGAATCTGCCTGACGGCGGCCCCCATACGCGTGCCGCCCGGCTCATGCAGTATGAGCACTTCTCGGCCGAACCCCTCAAGACGGGCGGCAAGCAGCTGGGCCTGGGTCGTCTTGCCCGCGCCGTCGCCGCCTTCCAAGGTGATGAAGATGCCCCGGGCCACGCTACTCTCCGCCCTTGGCGCCGGTCCCGCGCTTGGTGGAGGCGGCCCGCTTGGTCTTGGTGGTCTTAGCTGCCTT
>OMWF01000307.1 GCA_900314665.1 uncultured Actinomycetes bacterium | reverse complement strand
GCCTTCAGAGCCGCAGTTTTGCCAGAACCGCGGAAAGTTGGCAGAATTGGCCAGGCGCAAAGACGCTGCCCCGGAAAAGTTGTCAAAGAGTGTCAAAGAGAACCATCCCCGTTGACACATCCGTTGACAACACCTGCAAGAAAGGTTGTCGACTATGGAAAAGCTGCCGCCGCAAGAAAAGGTCTGCGAAGCCTGGAGCGCCCTTATCGACGGGCGCGTGAGCGTCTCCGGCAGCACCGCAGAGGTGGTCTCCAGCAACGGAGAGAAGACCTACCACCTCAAATGGCGCGACAGGCTGATGTTCTCGGACGACAACTCCACCTACTGGCAGGGGTACGCCGGCTACCCTGTGATCGCGGTCCTCATGCATCGGGGCCTGCTCCCCTACGACGAGGGGGCAGCGCGGCTCTTTAGCGGCATCGACTGGCACGCCCTCAACAAGCGCCACAAGCGCGACTACGCCGCCGCGGTCAGCGAAGTGCTCGCTGAGGCCCCCGACCAGGACCGCGCCGACATCGAGCGCTCGTGCCGACAGGTGCTGGAGGCGCTCTCGACGCTGGACCTGACGCTCACCCGCAAGCGCACGCTCTAGCCCGCGCGCCACTTTGGCGGCGACTGTGCCCCCGAACGCCGACCGTTACGCACGCCCCCATCTGGCAGAGCAACCAAACATGCTGGTACACCTTCCTACGCAGGAGCCGTAACCACATCGTCGACCGCCCGTCTCCGGCGCATTATGTCAATTACCGGTAAGATATGTGCCAGATTGACATCAAATGACGGCGCCTCGGCATCGTCGAGGCATCTCATATGGGGACAAGGGACTGTATGAACCTTTCGCTTATCGCGACCTTGGAGCTGGTGGGCACGCACCCCCTGCTCGCCGTGGTGCTCATCCTGGTCATCGGCGTCACCATGGTCTCCGGAGCCACTGACGCCCCCAACGCCATCGCCACCGCCGTGGCCACCCGCTGCATGCGCCCCACCGTCGCCCTCATCGTCGCCGCCGTCTTCAACTTTGTGGGCCTCATCGGCATGACCTTCATCTCCACCTCGGTGGCGCACACCATGTTCAGCATGGTCGACTTCTCCGGCGACACCCACATGGCATTGCTGGCGCTGGTGGCGTCGATGATCGGGTCGATTGCCTGGGGCGTGTTCTGCTGGTTCTTCGGCATCCCCTGCTCCAAGAGCCACGCCCTCATCGCCGGCATCACCGGAGGCGCCATCGCCCTCAACGGCTGGGCAGGCGTGGTCCCCGGCGAGTGGGCCAAGGTCATCTACGGCCTGGTGTTCTCGCTGGTGGCCGGCTTTGGCCTGGGCTGTCTCATGACCAAGATAATCGAGCGGCTGTTCATGCGCATGCGCCGCGCCCGCGGCAACCGCATCTGCACCCACATCACCAACATCCTCGCCTGCATCCTGGCCTTTCTGCACGGCGCCCAGGACGGACAGAAGTTCATGTCCATCGGCGTGATGGGAATCGCGCTGAGCCTCGGCGAGCAGGCCAGCGGCAGCGCCGGCTTTCCGCTCTGGCTCATGATCATCTGCTCGCTGGCCATCTCCACAGGCACCTTCCTGGGCGGCAAGCGCATCATCAAGAGCGTGGCCATGGATATGGTCGACCTCACCGTGCCTCAGGGCACCGCCGCCTCGGCCTCCACCGCCGCCCTCTTGCTGGTCGCCAGCCTGACCGGCATGCCGGTCTCCACCTCGCACTGCTCGACCGCTTCGATCATGGGCGTGGGCGCCTCCCGCAACCCGCACTCCGTCAACTGGATCATCGCCCGCAACATGCTGGCCGCCTGGATCCTTACGTTTCCCGCCTGCGGCCTCATCGGCTTTGCCCTGGCCACCTTCTTCATGCACCTGCTCTGAGGCGGCTGGAGCCGCGCGCCGCCGGCACGCGGCCAGCACACCCGCCCTCATCCCCGTGATGCGGCAATTCGACCGTGTGCGCTCCTGCCGTCCTCCCCGCGATACGGCGATCCGGCCGTGCGCTCCTGCCCTGCTGCCTGAAACGACTCTTCCGGGGAAGGTATGACCCCGTTTGCCCTACCCGCGCTTCTCGATATAGCGTTCAATGCGAAAATAACGGACTATGCCCCTGCGCTCTCACGCCATCCCTCTGGACGGCGGGGCGGCGGGCCGCTCGCCAATGAATTGACTCACGGGGAGGACTCATATGGCCAGAACGTTCAAGTCGATGGACGGCAACAACGCCGCAGCGCACGTCTCGTACGCCTTTACCGAGGTGGCGGGCATCTACCCCATCACCCCCTCCAGCCCCATGGCCGACTACGTCGACCAATGGTCGGCCCAGGGCCGCAAGAACATCTACGGGACTACGGTCAAGGTGACCGAGATGGAGTCTGAGGGCGGAGCCGCCGGCACGGTCCACGGCTCGCTCACCGCAGGCGCGCTGACCACCACGTACACCGCCTCCCAGGGCCTGCTCCTCATGATTCCCAACATGTACAAGATCGCCGCCGAGCAGCTGCCGGCCGTCTTCCACGTGAGCGCGCGCACCGTGGCCACCCAGTCGCTCAACATCTTTGGCGACCACTCCGACGTCATGGCCTGCCGCCAGACCGGCTTTGCCATGCTCGCCGAGGGCAACGTCCAGGAGGTC
>OMWF01000309.1 GCA_900314665.1 uncultured Actinomycetes bacterium | reverse complement strand
TGCCGAGGCGACCTGCGTTACCAAGCGCGTCTCGCTTGAAGTGACGTCTGAGGGGAGCGACGAGGACTTCTTCGCGTAATCAAAGGGCAAGGTGCGAGCAGAGCTCGCTTTTTTCGCACAAAGTATTAAACCAGTTTACTAGCAGCAAGAACCGCAACGGGCGTAATCAGGAAATAGGAGGCCTTCTCATGATTGTTATGGCACGCGTCGACGACCGACTCATCCACGGCCAGGTGGCGGTGAAGTGGTGCAAGCAGCTCAACATCACCCGCATCATCGTTGCCTCTGACGCAATCGCCAAGAACGCAGTCCAGGTGAGCGCCCTCAAGATGGCCGCTCCCGCCGGCGTGAAGGCTGCGGTGCTGCCAATCTCCAAGGCGGTCGCGATCCTGAACGACCCTCGCTCGAAGGACCTGAGGATCCTGCTCGTCTCCAATGACCCCGCCGATCTCCTCGGTGTGTTCCAGGGCATCTCCGAGCGCCCGACGCTGGACGTCGCGAACTACGGTCGCATCAACAGCCCCATCTCGGGCAAGAAGAAGATCTCCGACTCGGTCTACCTGACCGAGAGCGACATCGAGGCGATCAAGTCCATCCACGACCTTGGCGTAGAGGTCATCACCCAGCCGGTTCCCACCGATGACCGCAAGGACGTCATGGGCCTTCTGTAGCATCAACTCCCCGCGCTGACCCGCCTCGGCCAGCAAACCCGTTAGCACCGCCAATAGGCACAGCGTCCCCAGAACCTAGGCTGGGGGCTGGCAAAGCGTGGCCAAGTTTTGGCCAGACCGTATCTTCTTAGGAGGGAAATATGGACGTATCTGCAGCCCTTATCGTCGGCCTTGCGCTGATGGGGGCGAAGTTCCTCGATTGGTGGGCATCAACCCAGCTTGCCCGTCCAATCTTCTGCGTCGCCATTCTCGGTGCCATGCTTGGACACCCCACCGAGGGCATCATCCTCGCCGCCCAGCTCGAGCTGGTCTTCATTGGCAACGTCTCGCTCGGTGGCGTGATGCCCTCCGACATCACGATGGGCTCGATCTTCGGCGGCGCCTTCGCGATGCTCCTGGGGCAGGACATCGAGGTCGCAATGACCCTCGCCATCCCGCTTTCCGCCCTGGGCTCCCTTCTCTACTCGCTGATGAAGATCGTCGTCACCTCGCTCGTTCCTAGGTTCGAGAAGCTCCTCGCCGATCACAACTGGGGTGGCTACAACCGTCTGTGGATCATCCAGTTCTGCTGCTTCGAGCTCTGCTACTTCGTGCTCGGCTTCGTTGCCACGCTTGCCGGCCAGCCTGCCGTCGCCGCATTTGTCGCAGCGATTCCCGCATGGCTCAACGCATCCCTCAAGGTTGCAGCAGCAGCCCTTCCCGCTCTCGGCCTCGCGATGCTCCTCAAGTCCCTCTACACCAAGGAATCCTTCCCGTACTACTTCCTCGGCTTTGGCCTGATTGCCTTCTTCACCTACACCAAGGTGTCCGGCGCCTCCATCGTCGACGGCGCGGTCCAGCTCACCAGCTCCACCACGTCGATTCTCTCCCTGGTTGAGGTTGCCGTCATCGGCGGTGTGATCTGCGCGGTCACGATCTTCCGCGAGCTTCACCGCATCGAGGACAAGGCTTCCGCCAAGCAGGTCACTGCTGGCCCCGTTGATGAGAGCGAGGACTTCTTCAATGACTAACTCCACGCTTGCCGCGCACGAGTCTGCCGGCCTTACCCCCGAGAAGCAGAAGGGCATCATCCGTCGCCTCTTCACGCGCGTCTGGTGGCTCATGTTCTGCACGTCCTACACCAAGCAGCAGGGCACCACGACCGTCTGGGTGCTCGAGCCCTTCCTGGCCGACATCTATGGCAAGGACACCGACGAGTACTATGACGCCCTCCAGCGTCATCAGAACTTCTTCAACACCACCCCGATGTTCGCCTCGTTCATCTATGCCATCGTCATCTCGATGGAGTACGAGCGCAAGGCGGCCCTCGACCGTGGCGAGGAGTACGACGACTCATCCATCGAGGCCATCAAGGTCGC
>OMWF01000310.1 GCA_900314665.1 uncultured Actinomycetes bacterium | reverse complement strand
TTCCGCCTCGTGCCGCGGCGCCCGGCCCCGTCTGCCCAAAGCACGGGCCAGCTGCACGTAGAGGCGCATCTCGCGCGGAAGCTCCCCGCTCCTTTCCCGCTCGCGGTCCGACGGCTGCTGGCTTCGCACCCGCCGCCCCGTGCGCGCAGAGCGCCTGAGAACGCCGAGACGCTGCACCACGAGTGGCGCGAGCAGCCCGGCAGCCACCGCCGCGCACGATACCGACCCCACTACCAGCATCTGCATCTCACAGCTCAACCTCCATGATCGACCGGATGACGAGCAGCCCGATGCCGTCGAGCACTGCCGCCACAAGCAGCATTGACACTCCCAGAGCACTGCCGGTAAAGCTTTGAAAATACCCCGGCGAGATGAGCGCGAGCAGCAGCAGAAGCAGCAGGGGCATCGCCCCCACCACCCGGGCTGACAGTCGTGCCTGCGCGGTCTTTACCTGCAAGGACCGCTCCAGGTCAAACGACTGCGCCACCGCCTCGCTCGCCACCTCGAAGATGCGGTGCAGACTGCCGCCGCTTCGGTGCTGGACCTCCATCGCCACCACGACAAAGGACAGCTCGGGCACGGAAGCGCGATCCTTTAACCGCTCAAGGGCCTCTTCCAGGCCCTGCCCCGTCTGCACATCCCACACCACCTGAGACAGCTCGGGACCAAGCGGGACGGCAGTGGAGCGCGCGGCGTAATCGAGCGCCCGGGGCAATCCCAGCCCTGCGCAGACCGCCGCGTCTATTGTCCTCAGCGCATCTGGCACTTGTTCACGCAGGTCAGAAGCCCGACGCTCGGCTCGGCGCCCAACCCATACCCGCACGCCTGCGGGGGCGCACAGCCCAAGCGCCAGTCCCACTGGCCAAGACTCAAGCAGCAGTGCCAAAGAAACGCCCGCCCCCATCGAAAGTGCCAGCAGGCAGAGCCAGACCGCTTCTTTCCGACACGGCACACCGCAATGGACCAGCCCTTCCGCCACTTTGTCGGAAGCCAGACACCACGGCCGATGTGCCGCAAGCCAGCGGACCACCGCGCTGCGCGAGCCAGGCACACCTCGCACCGCGGTGCGGGCCAATTCGGCAAACATGCCCGGTGCAGATCCCGACGCCCCAGCACGCTTCCGGCTGCGCTCCCCACGTCCCAGGCGAGCCCTGGCGCTGAACTGCAGCCACTGCCCCTCAAATGCTCCAAACAGCTCGGGTGCCAGCAGATATGCCGACAAGCACGCCATCATGCAGGCGACAGCGATGCAACCTCCTCCCGCCATGCGCGCACCTCCTCACCCGTTGCCACGCCCAGAGTCTCAAGATGGGTAATCCAGCGCGGCTCTCCCTGCCAAACCCAGTCTTTGCCGTCCCGGTCCCACTTCACGAGCGGCACCAACTCAGCCGTCCCCGAGACGCCCGCCGCCTTGGCCCCCACGGTCTTTTTGCCTGTACGGCGCAGGTCTCGCAGCTCCATGAGCTGGGTAATGCGGCGGCTTCCATCAGGGAAGCGGTCTTGCTGGACCACAAGCCCAATAGCCGAGGCGATTTGCTCCTCAATCACGTCGACCGGAAGCTCGATGCCAAAACGGGTCATCATCACCAAGCGAGGAATCACCTCCTCGGCAGCGTTGGCATGCAAGGTGGTCATCGACCCGTCGTGCCCGGTGTTCATGGCCTGCAGCATGTCGAGGGCCTCCGCTCCGCGACACTCGCCCACGATGATCCGGTCCGGTCGCATCCTGAGCGAGTTAATGACCAGGTCGCGGATGGTCACCAACCCGCTTCCCTCGGCGTTGGCAGGGCGCGCCTCCAGACGCACCACGTGCGGATGGTGCTGAAACCGCAGCTCAGCCGAGTCTTCGATGGTGATGATTCGCTCATCGGGGGCGATCTCATCGGAAAGGGCGTTGAGCAGCGTGGTCTTGCCGCCGCCCGTACCACCTGAGACGGCGATGTTGCAGCGGGCGCGCACCGCCCAAGCCAGCAGCCGGCGCATGGGCTCCGAGAGCGTCCCCATTTCCACCAGCTCGGCAAGGTCGTATGCGTGCGCCCTGAACTTGCGGATGGTGAGCACCGGACCGTCCAGAGCAAGCGGTGGAACCACCACGTTTACGCGATGGCCCGAGGGCAGCCGGGCGTTGACGATGGGGCTCTGCTCGTCCACCCGCCGGCCCAACGGAGCCACTATGCGGTCGATAACCGCGCGCACCTGCTCTTCGTCAGCAAAGGCGACCTTTGACCTGTGGAGCTTTCCGGCCTTCTCGTAGAAGACGGCAGCTGGCCCGTTCACCATTATCTCGGTCACCTCCTCGTCGGCGAGCAGCTCCTCGATTGGACCGAGCCCCAAGACCAGGTCGGTCACCTCCTTGATCAGTTCGGCTCGCCCGGGACCGTCCACAAGGCCCTTGAACTGCGAGTTATTTGCAGCAAGCTCCAGCGCCGCGGCTACCTCTCGACGAGCCGAGGGTCTGTCCCGAGCCGCCAGCTCGGCGATGCGTTGGGCAGACATCTGCCGGTACAACGCCTGCTGAAGAGGCTCCCGATAGTGAGACCACGGCTCATTTGCAGGACGGCTCTCCGGCCGAACCGCTTGCGTTCGCTCGAGAAGGCTCATCGGCGCGCCCCCCTTCCTGTGATTCTGCGTCGGGCGGTGTTTTCGCCTGAATCGCGCAAGGGTTCCACCCCAAGCATCCCCGCCAAGCGGCGCGCCAAGTCAAGCACACCCTGAGCCAGGGGATTTTCCTGCTCGAAGAGCTGCCCAGGACAACCGGCACCCACCAGGTCATCCACGGCGCGGCCGCCGTCAGGCAGCTCGTAGACGTGCGCTCCCCCGAGCGCCAACGAAGCGTCAAGGCCCGTCACGCCGCCCCGCTGCCCGCACCGGTTAACCAGGTAGGAGCACCGCGCCCCGGGCATCCCCAGCCGTCGCGCCAGGGCACTCGCCTGTCGGCAGGCTTCAACGGAGGTACCTCGCTGGTCCATCACAAAAAGGGCGAGGTCGCTTGCCTCAAGAGCTTCTGCATGCACATCTCCCCAGGTAGAACCCAGATTGAGCACCGTCATCGAAAATGCCGAGCAGGCCCGGGCGCAAAGATCCCCCACACGTCCGACAATCAGATCCCCCAGTTCCGGCAGCCCGGGGGCAGCCAGAAAAGAAACCTCTCCCGCCACGGTCTGGACCAGGTCGAGAAGAGGTGGCGCCGATGACACCGTAGGGGAGCCCGCCTCATCGAGACCCACCCCCACCGCCTCGGCAACCGTGTGGGAAGCCTCCAAATCCAGAAGGTACGCCAGGTCGCCGAATTGCAGGTCGAGATCGATGAGCAGAGTCGAGATGCCAAGTCGCTGCGCCGCCAGAGCAAGAAGCAACGATATGGTTGACTTGCCCACCCCTCCACGGCCGCCAACAATTGAAACCACGCGGCCGTTTCCGCCACTTCGGACAGCCTTCATAGCAGGTTTCTCGACGATGTCCGCGCTCAGCGCGGCAGGGAGGCTCCCAGGTGGTTCAGGCGTACTCGCAACCTCGGAAAGCACCGATGGAAGCCCCTCCATCGTTGCCACCTGCTCCACCCCGGCCGCATGCGCGCGACTGGCGAGCGAGCCAGTAAGCTCATTGACGACGAGAACCACCCGAAAATCGCGCCCGACGTTGCTCCTCGCATCCTTGACTAGAGCCGCCGCCAGATTGACGGGTTCCACATCAGACACCCCGGGGCCGACCAGCACCAGCTGCGCCCCTGCCGCCCGCTGCCGGCAGTCGATTCCGATTGGCGTCCATGAGCAGGCGACCTCCTTGCCGAGTACCTGCTTTGCATGCCTCACCAGCGGATTCGCATACGCCGACCCGCAGCAGACCACCATCTGTCCAGCGGAAGCGCCCATCAAGCACCTCCCTTGTCAGACGATTCACTCGGGGTGGCGGCTGGATTCCAATGGGAGTCTCCATCGACGCCCGCTTGACCGGTCGTCTTTGAACCCGTTGCGCTCGAGGCGCCCTCACCCGGCAGCGTGAAATAGAGATTGCCTTGCCGCGAGGCAGCTACCAGCTGCTCGACAGAGCTAGGGCTAACCGCCAGAGTGACCCATGAGAGCGCTGAGCGCGACCTGGCCGACCCCAGGCTAGCCCCCACTTGCGCCCCAGCATCAGCGCTGGTCTCGAGCACCAGAACTGACGGGAGCAACAGTGTGGTGCCTGCCGATCCCGATGTGTAGACGTCGACGGTCGAGCCGTTGGCTATCGACCCTCCCACCGCCATCACCTCATCCGCGGGCACGCTGACCGCAACCAGCCCCTCCGGCACCGCAAGTTCCTGAGAATGCTCGGAGAGGCGAGCGATCACGACCGGTTCGTTGGCCGCCACCGGATAGGCCACGCGCTGGCCAACCACCTCATCAACGCTGGCAGCCGCCCCCTCGGGGATCAAATCGGCAAGCCAGGGACGGAGCTCGACATCGCTCTTCTCGATAACCTCCCCTGCCGCTAGCTCGCGCACGGCAACGCATACTTCTGCTTGCTCGCCTCCGTAGCGAGCAAGCGCTGCCGTCCGCTCGCGGGCGGCAGTAGCCGAAACGCTGCTCGCATACACGCCCATGAGGACAGCCGCGGCTATTCCTGCCGCCACTCCTATGAGCTTGCGTTTTCTTACTCTCATGCGACTTCTGCCTCCCTTGACCGCCGCTTCGTTCGCATTGGGAGGCCAGTATGGGGCTGGAGGTGGAGACAGTTCGCAGAACAATGTTGACGCCGGTTTGCAATGAAGCTGACTACGGCCTGACCGAGCGCCCAAGGCGCGACTGACCGCGACCCGACCGCGGCCTGGCCGAACCCCGACCGTGGCCTGACCGCGACCCGACCGCGGCCTGGCCGGACCCTGGCCGAGCTCAAACCCCACGCCTACGCCGCAGTTAACTACGTACCAACCACAATCTGACTGGACGCCGGGACCACAGCCTGCTGCGGCCTGTCCGAAATCCGACTGGGCACCGGAGCCACATCCAACCGCGATCCAACCACGATCTGACCGCGCCCCAACCGCGTCCCAAGCCCTCACCACAAAAAACGCCCAGGCCAACAGGCCGGGCGCTTAACACCTCACTATGTGAAGTACCCGCTTACGCGGATATGCCCTCCCGCAGGCTCCGACTGTCATCAAAGCCCAGATGCCGGGCTTCGAGCGAGAGGAATCCCGACAAGCAGAGCGCTGCTCCCCGGTAGAAGCTCGTGCGCGCCTGTTCCTCCAAGCTCGCCGCCAGCGAGGGGACCCAATTGCCCACATGCCCCGCAAAGAAAGTCCGCTGAGCCTCCAGGCACGCCGTCAGCTCAGTCTCATCCCGACGCCCTCGATAGCCGCTGGCACGACGAGCCAAGATGCCCATCAGCTCGAGCTCGGCGCTCACATGGTCAGGGTGCGCCGCCCAATCGGGAGAGAGCAGCACACCCTCCTCGGTAAACGTGGCATACACGTCATCGAGTAGATCGTCCGCATCGTCCTCATCAATTGCGAAGTTGACCGTCTCAAAAGGCGAGACCTGCCGCGCGCCGCGTTGCGCATCTACCGAAATCAAAAAATGGTAGTCGGCCGCCAGCTCATCGAGGGTGGCAGGTCCCAGTCCGTTGCTCTCCAGGTAGGAATCCACCAGAGCACAGCCCTCAACCACGCGCACGTCTTCAGCCGAAGCCCTAAAGTCGACGCTTTCAAGCGCCTTAAGCAGAGAACTGTCCACCGGGGCCAGTAGAATCCGAGAGAAGAGCTGGTAGTTCATCGCGCGAATGCGATCGTTCCGAGACGCGGCACAGCAGGCATCCATGTTCTGCTCTGATTTGCGTCCGGAATCCTGCACGCGCATCACCCCTGCCTATACCTCAGAATACAATCCTTGTACAACACAGGTTCGATAATAGCGCTCCCCCAGAACCACTCCGTCACTTCTCGGCAAGCGCTCGGTATTCGAGTCTCTCGAGTTCGGTTGGCGTGTTTGCATTGTCAAAGCAGTCGCCTGCAGGCACGATGCGGTCGATGTTCTCCTGAGTGAACTCAAGCAGCTTGGTGTCCCCCGTAAACCACCCGGAAGCACGTTGAACCCCGTGGTCGATGGCGTCCTTTATGGCGGACAGACAAGAGCTTCGCCGATAGACCGCATGGAAGGGCTCAAAGCCGTCGTTCACATGCGGAATTGCCACGTCGGCATCGCTCTCACGCAGGGCTTCGAGCTCCGCCACCACCAAGTCAGGGCTGGCAAACGCCATGTCCACGGCGATAACCGCCACAAACGGAGTTTGGGCCGCCTGAAGCGCGGTGAAGAGCCCCTTGAGGGCCCCGCGCTGCTCATAAGCGTCCGCTACCAAACGCACGCCCGGCACTCCGGAAGCCGCTACCAGAGGAGCGACCTTGTCGGGCTCATTGGTGGTGACCACCAGCTGACCCGCTATCGGCGCAAAGCGGCGCACTCCGCGAGTCGAGAGCGGCTCGCCCAGAAAGGGAACCAGGGCTTTGGAACGCCCCATGCGGCGCGACTCCCCACCCGCCTGAATCACTACGGTGAGGTCGTTCTGACGATCTGGACCATGTTGTCGCGAGTTCTCTCCCATCACGCGCGTCCTGCCAGACCGGTCAGCTCGAGCACCAGATCGGCCAGCCCCTGGGTGTCGTCGAGGCCACGCACGGGCAGCCCACGCCGGGCTGCAGCCTCAGACATGGCGGGCATGTCGGTGACAAGGCCCACTACGCTGGGGTTATCGAGCTCAGACGGATCGGAGGCCTGCTTGGGGTTGGCGGCGCGGGCTACGATGAAGGTGGGCATCTCAGAGGTCCGGTACCCCTCGACCAGCACCAAGTCTACGTCGGTGAACTCGGAGATGATCTCCTTGGCATCGAGCTCGTGGTCGAGGTCGCGATAGGAGGCAATCTTGTCGGGCGAGGCGACCACCACGTGCGAGCTGCCCGCTTGACGGTGACGCCAGGAGTCCTTGCCTTCGACATCGATGTCAAACCCCTTGTGCCCATGGTGCTTGAGGGTGCCCACCTTGATGCCGCGGGCGACGATGGCAGCGATAAGCTTTTCGAGCAGCACGGTCTTGCCCGAGCCAGACCGCCCCACAAATGACATAACCGCAGGTTTTAGCACCTGTCCCTCGCTGCTCTCCATCGTTGCTTCCCCCGTATCGCCGGCAGCCTTGGTTTGTGCCCGTCCATTATAGCCGCCGCCCGAGAAGCAATTCGCTCGGACGGCGCTCCTCCCCTTGGCGGCACAGGGATCATCAGCGCCGCGAATGCAGCCCGTCGCATCACTCGCTTCCTGGGGCTTTTACCTAATGAGAGCGCCTTTGACTCGTGGAACCCCACAAAGCTCAAATCCCGTACTTGACGCGCGTCGACTCTCTGGACAAGCGAGTGGGAAC
>OMWF01000314.1 GCA_900314665.1 uncultured Actinomycetes bacterium | reverse complement strand
TTGCGCGGCCTTCTCGCCGTGCTTGGCTGCCGTGCGCTCGTACTCGGCGTTGAGGTTGTACCGGGAGCGCATCCAGCCCTCGGTCAAATAGATGGCGTGGAGCTCGTCATTGAGTGCGGCGCGGCGGCGCTGCGAGCCCAGCAGCAGCGTGAGGCAGTCGTCCAGACGGGGCATGACCAGCTCATACGGCCCAGTCGCAAGCCCCTGGACCGCGTTTCCGCAGTTGCCAAAGAAGAAGATGACGCGGTCGACCGACCCCGGCTCAATGCCGGCGAGAACCTCCTGCAGCTCCGTATGCAGCCGCGACGGGACGTTGTGCAGCCCCGAGTCCAGCCACCGCACCGGATAGCGGCGCCCGGTGCGCTCCATGCTGTCCGCAATCTCATCGCGCAAGGTCTCGCAGGAGACCACTACGGTGCGCTGCTCGTCGCTCATCGGCTAAATGCCCCCTTCGCCCGCGGCCGTCGGTCCATGATAGCGGGTGCGCCGCGACGATAAGCGCGCCAGCGCATTGCAGCGGCTGGCGGACACCGACGAAACGGCGTTCCATGGCGGCTCCAAAAGTTGTCAAAAAGAACCGTCCCCGTTGACACACCCTACACTGGTTGCCGACAGTTCTCGCAGCCAAGGAGGCCGGCGCACATGTTTCGTGAGATGAGGCGTTTTGGACAGCAGCTTTCTGACGAGCAGTGCCGCCAGGTGCTCACGCAGCAGAAACGCGGCGTGCTGGCGCTTCTCGGAGATGAAGGCTACCCCTATACGGTGCCCCTCGACTTCTGGTACGACCCCTCCCGTCAGCGCATCTGCTTCCATTGCGCCAAAGTCGGCCACAAGATCGACGCCATCGCTGCGTGTGACAAAGCCTCCTTCTGCGTCTATGACGAGGGCCACACCGAGGGAGACTGGTCGCTGTTCTTCAACAGCGTGGTGTCCTTTGGGCGCATCCGCGTAGTCGATGACCCCGATGACGTCATCGAGATAGCGCGCCAGATAGGCCTCAAGTTCTACCCTGCCGCCGAGGAGGTCGAAGAGGAGATAGCGAAGGCTGCCAACCGCTTGGCTGCTATCGAGCTTGCCATCGAGCACCTCGCCGGCAAGCGCGTTCACGAGCAGTAACGGCGTAAGGGCACGTTATACCAGCGGCTCTGGGGGCGGCGGGGAGCACAGCCACATGCCTAAAGCGAGGTGCAGGCCGGTCTGCCGCCGGTCTGCACCCGAAGACTCGCTCTGACCTGATCGCTCCGGCCGGCTCCCGCTACTCAAAGAGCGCGGCTGCCGCCCTGAGCTCGTCGATGATGGGCAGGCCCTGCGGACACGCCCGCTCGCACTGCCCGCACTCGATGCATGACGAGGCAAGCTTGCCGGCAGACTCAAGGTCGTAGCTGCGCCTGGCTTGGTCCAGGTTGTCAAACATCCGGTAGGTATTGACCACGTTGAAGATGGCGGGGATGTTGATTTTCTTGGGGCAGCCCTTGGTGCAGTAGCGACAGCTCGTGCACTGGATGAGGCCCATGTTCCCAAAGGTGGCCTGAGCTTTGCCGATAACCTCCCGCTCGTCAGCCGTGAGCGGCTTGAAGTCCTTAAACGTAGCCAGGTTGTCGCGCATCTGCTCGATGCTCGACATGCCGGAGAGCACCGTGATGAGCCCTTCGAGGCCGCCCGCAAAGCGCAGCGCCCACGACGAGTACGAGGCGTCCGAGCCGGTTTCGTCAAAGACCTGCTTCACCGCTGCCGGCGGCTGGGCCAGGAGGCCGCCCTTGACCGGCTCCATCACGATGACCGGCTTGCCGTACTCCCGGCACAGACGGTAGTTTGCGCCCGACTGCACATAGGCATCGTCCCAGTCGCTGTAGTTTATCTGCAGCTGCACAAACTCAATCTGGTCACCGTGCTTGTCGAGAACCTCCTTGAGCTGCGGCGCGCGGTCATGAAACGAGATGCCCACGTGCTTTACCAGGCCGGCGTCCTTCTGCCTGGCCACCCACTCCCACATGCCGTAGTCCTCAAAGACCTGTGTGCGCGAGCCGCCCAGGTTGTGCAGCAGGTAGAAGTCAACGTAGCCGGCCCCGGTGTTCCTGAGCGAGGTCTCGAGCATGGCCTTGGCATCCTCGGCGTTTTTGGCGCCAAGCCATGCCGCGTTCTTGGTGGCCAGCTGGTACGACTCGCGCGGATAGCGCTCGACCAGCGCTTGACGGATCACCTCCTCCGAATCCCCGTAGGCGCGGGCGGTGTCAAAGTACGTGAAGCCTGCCGCCAAAAACTCGTCGACCATCTGCTTGACCTGATCGACATCGGTCACCACGTCGGGAGCGCCCGAGGCGGAGCCCGCAGGCTTGGGCTCGTCCTCCCGGCGAGGGCGTTTGGGCAGGCGCATCAGGCCAAAGCCCAATTTGGGTATGTCTTGACCCAGGTAGTCAGTCATGGAGGTCTCTTTTCTGGAGAAGGGACTGGCGCGCCGCGCGGTCGGATACGTGCTCTCAGCAGTGTAGCATGCAACGAGGCTGTTATTGACACTGTGTCATTTTACTGCGCGCGTTTGGCGCCCCACCGGCCGCCCCGACCTCGCACCAGAACACAGATCGGCCCGGAAGCCTGCCTTCAAGCTTCCGGGCCGATTCTATTTGACGCTCGCCGTCAGCGCTTGCCGGTTGCCCTGACTGCG